>CAYJJB010000054.1:0-13499 GCA_964370405.1 uncultured Eubacteriales bacterium
AATTAATGTTAGCGTTAAATAAATAAACTTTTTCATGCTGATAATCACTCCTTTTTTCTGGTTTATATATTGTTAAGTCATTCTAAAATTGATTTTATCGCTGCAACTTGCTCCTTGGTAAACAAGAAGATATAAGAGTCTAAATCGTCTGAAATGCTACCGAATGACACTGGGTTATCATCAAGTGTAATGTTTTGTGCTTCTTCAAGAACATCAAAGAGTGCTTCACGTTGTTCTTTTGAAATATCGTTCTCAGCATCATATACATAATATATCTCGTACTCTGATGACTCAGCGTAATTTTGATTTGAATATAAGTGGCTTAAATAATTACCCTGTGACTCACTATAATCTGTAAATTCAATACCTCTTATATATAGATAACTAGAATAAGCACTTACATGCTCAAACGAGTTTGTCTTGTTGGCAATTTCAAATGCTTTTCCAAGTGCTATAGGTGTTTCCTGTGATATTTGAACTTCGCCACGTTGCCCATTACTTACATCGACAAAATTCATTGTAAAAACAGGACGGTTATTATAAGAAAGTTCTACTCCGTTTTCAAAGTCTTGTTTTAAGGCTTTGTATATTTCAAGAATGTCATCTTCTGAGGCGATAAGATCTGGAATACCATAGCTGTAAACTGATAAATTACTTACTTCATCTGGAAGTACTGCTATTGCTCTTTGATGCTCTTCACTTTCTTCAACAAGTGAAAATAGAGTACTTAGATAACTGCTTTGTCCATTTGATGGCAGACATATATTTCTTACTTGAGTGTCCAAGTTTTTGGTTGTAATTTTAAAAGAAAAATTATCATATCTATAATTTCCATTTATATAATTAAACCCAGCCATCACATGCTCTATAAGTTGTGGGTCTGTGTGCACAACATCGCTTGAAAGGCTTTCAAAATAACTGTTTCCATCATACACAAGCTGTATACTTAAAACATCTTCTGCCTCTGGTATTGTACTTTTTGAAACTTCGGCTGCCACAGGAATTGCCGCTGTGAGCGCTCCAACAAACACCACGCTTATTAAAAACATCGGTGCGCTTTTTATTGTTTCTTTAAATGATTTTGTAGCAATTAGCTCATAACCGAAATACATGCATAGCGAAATTACAAAAACAGTTATAATTAGTGTGGTTTCAAGATAAACACCATAGACTAAATTAAGTATAATAATTTCTGCTATTAAAAATAGGAATGGTACGGTTATTATTACTCTGAAAAATGCTCTGTTTTTGCTGCTTAAATTCATATTGCCAGAAACCTCTGATGGACGTTTTTTAAATATAATTAGTCCTATAAAGGTGTATACTGCGCAGATTAACAGCGTAACTAATACACTTATAATATCAGTATCAAAAAACGGCATATAATAGCTCCCCGACCTTGATCCTAGGAAAAACACAGAGATTGGCGATAATGCTGGGTTCTCTAATAAAACATTTACAAATTCAAGAGATAAAAAATTCACTGTAGGATCCATAATTCCAAAGTTTATAGTAAAGAACAGCAGCAAAGCATATGGTGCAAGTCCTACCAAAACAGAGGACACAAACGCACTAATTTGTGTACCTGATAAACTTATGCCCACCAAAGAGCAAACGCTTACAAATAAAATTACTAAAAATGCATCAAGTAAAAAACTAAATGGATATACATTTTGTGAGCTCAGCGCTATCATACTTATTATAAAATTAATTAAGTATGAAACAAAAAGCACTAAAGTAGTCATTGCAACCGAACTTAAAAACTGAGTAAAATACAGTTTTGTACGGCTTATTGGAAGCGAACTGTACACGTCGTCGGCACTTCTTTTTGTTATAAAACTAAAGTTTAAAAAAGTTATATGCCATGTGCCTACATAACAAAACACAACAAAAATTAACAGTGATATGTCCGATATAAGCCAGTTTCCTGCACCTGTACTTGGCATAATAGTGTTTAAAATAAAAGTTAAAGATGGTAAAGTTAAAACTAAAAAATAAATGAATAAGTTAACTCTGTTTTTATAAAAATTGTGTAAAAATAGTTTAGTATTAATCATTCATATCACTCCTTTCAAACACTTCCCCCATGAAGTATCCTTTTGATTCCATTTCCGCAATAAATACCTCTTCAAGTGAAAGCGGTAATATGTCGCAAATTTTTGCGCCTTTTTTTATAAGCTCTGCTTTTTCTTTTTCTCCATCACCTACAATAGTTATTGTGGCAACAGTGCCATATCTTGTAAATTTTAGAGCGTTGATAAAGTCGAGTTCGCTATTTTCCCAATTGCCTTCAAAAGCAACTTGAATTTTCACCAAAGAATTTTGTGCGTCTTGTGTGCTGTGGTTCATAACAACTTTTCCATCATGAAGGAAAATAAGTCTGTCACAGCTGTCTTCAACCTCTTTTAAAGAGTGACTAGTTAAAAGCACGCTTAAATTTCTTTCGCACATTTGGTCGTACAAAAGTTTTTTAATATTGTTTCTCACAACAGGATCTAATCCGTCAAAAGTTTCGTCAAACAAAATATAATCTGTGTTTGCACTTACTGCAAGCAAGGTAATGCCCTGTCTTTTCATACCCTTTGAAAAAGTGCGCACTTTTTGCTTTGTGTTAAGTCCAAAAGAATCGCAAAGAAAATTAAATTTTTCCATAGAGAAATTTTTATAAAGTGATGCATAAAATTTTGCACTATCACTTAATGTGTACCCTGGGTGAAAATATAAATCATCACTTACAAAAAATATTTTTTCACGTGCCTGTGACTCTTCAAAAATATCTTTGTCATATAAGCTTATTTTTCCCTCATTTAATTTGTAAACGCCACTCATAAGGCGTAAAAGTGTAGATTTACCTGAGCCATTAGAGCCTATAAGTCCGCAAATTGAAGACGGAAAAAGGTCAAAACTCACATCATTAATTATTAAGTTTTTGTCAAAATATTTTACCGCATTTTCAAGCTTTAACATTGTCTTCCTCCTCCTTTTTCTTTTTAAGTTCTACCATGATTTCCTCAAAACTAATACCTGCTGCTTCTAGTTTTAAAATATTTTCATAAATTTCATCAATCATATTCATACGACTCCCCTTAATTAAAGTCAGTGCTTGATCTGATACATATCTGCCTTGCCCCTGAGCAGATACGCTAATCCCTTTTCTTTCAAGTTCTGTATAAGCTTTTTGGATTGTATTTGGGTTAATTCCAATCTCTAAGGATAAACTCCTTACAGATGGCATCTTGTCACCGCATTTTAATATCCCTGAGAGTATTTCCTTTTCAATCTCATAAATTATCTGCTCATAAATAGGAACTTTGTCAAATTTATTCAAATTCATGTCATCATCCTTTCTGTATCAACTGTACTGTCTATTATAGTACACTTATAGTGCAGATTTGTCAAGCACTTTTTTTAATTTTTAAAAATAAACACTTAATTGACAATAGAACGTTTGTTTGCTATACTTGCTTTATAGGTAAAAAAGCTAAAGGAGGCGTGAAATATAATGCAAAAAGACGATTTACAAAACGAGAATAAATTTTGCTATGATGTAAAAAATATTGAAACAATGACTTCAAAAGAAGTGCTTAACTTACTGCTTTTGGCATTTAACGAAGAAGAGCGTGCACAGTGTCTTACAAAGGACTTACTCGATAACTTTACAAATTTTTGTGCCATATTAAACGCACCTTATAAAGAGCTTATGAAAATACCAGATATGGACGTAAAAACAGCCCAGTTTTTACGCTTTATACCCATGGTATCAAGATTTTATATGAACGAACTTGGCATAAGTTCTCGCAGGGTATATGATGCCCAGTCAGCATATGAAATGCTGAAAAGTAAATTTATCGGACGCACCACAGAAGCTATAGGTGTGATAATATTAAATGGCAAGGGTCAAGTAAAGTTTAATAATATCATTTGCGAGGGTGTAGTGTCTTTGGTACCTGTATATATAAGAAGGCTTATGGAAATTTGCATAGAGTACGAGGCAGACACTTTAATACTTGCCCACAACCACCCAAACGGAAATATAATGCCCTCAAGAGGCGATTTGGTAGCAACTAAAGAAATCCAGCTTGCTTTGGATGTAATAAATGTAAACTTTGAAGACCACTTAATTTTCTTTGACGGTGGATACACTTCGCTTAAAAAGAGCGGTTGGCTTACTGATGTTTCTAAAAGCATACAAGATTTTAGAAAAGGCATACTTGAAAAAGTTAGAGAAGACGAAGAAAAAATTATAGATTTAGTAGAATTTGGAAAAATGGATTGATGAGGTAAACATGTTTAAAATTCATTCAAAATATAAACCTGCTGGCGACCAGCCTCAGGCTATTGAAGAACTTGCAAAGGGAATAGAAGACGGCGAGAGGTTTCAAGTGCTTATGGGAGCTACCGGCACAGGTAAAACATTTACTATGGCAAATGTAATAGAGAAACTGCAGCGCCCCACCATAGTACTTGCCCATAACAAAACTTTGGCGGCTCAGCTTTGCTCTGAATTTAAAGAGTTTTTCCCTGAAAACGCAGTTGAATATTTTGTGTCTTACTACGATTATTATCAGCCTGAGGCTTATATTGCTCATACAGACACTTATATAGAAAAAGACTCTGCAATTAATGAGGAGATAGACAAGCTTCGCCACAGCGCAACACTTGCCTTGTCTGAAAGAAGAGATGTAATAATAGTTGCAAGTGTTTCCTGCATTTATTCTCTTGGTGACCCGGTTGATTACCGTACCATGGTAATATCTCTTAGGCCTGGAATGGAGAAAAACCGTGATGACCTTCTTAAAAAGCTTGTGGAAATTCAGTATGAGAGAAACGACATAAATTTTGTTAGAAACAAATTTAGGGTTCGAGGAGATGTTGTAGAAATTTTTCCTGCAGGTTCTGGTGAAAAAGCCATAAGAGTAGAATTTTTTGGAGATGAAATAGAAAAAATAAGCGAAATTATTCCGCTTACAGGAGAAGTGGTGGCAAATCTTAAACACGCTGCAATTTACCCCGCCTCTCACTATGTTGTATCCCGTGAAAAAACTGAAACTGCACTTATGGAAATAGAGCGTGAAATGGAAGAGTGCGTAAACAACTTTAAAACAGCAGGAAAACTTGTGGAAGCACAAAGAATAGAGCAAAGAACAAGATACGACATGGAAATGCTTCGTGAAATTGGTTTTTGTAAAGGAATTGAAAATTACTCAAGGGTAATGGCAGGAAGACCACCAGGCTCTACCCCATACACCCTTTTTAGTCACTTTCCTAAAGATTTTGTATTGTTTGTCGATGAGTCACACGTATCTCTGCCTCAGGTAAGAGGCATGTATGCAGGCGACAGAGCAAGAAAAGAAGCTTTAATTGAATACGGCTTTAGACTGCCATCTGCACTTGATAACAGACCGCTTAATTTTGATGAATTTTATGAAAAAATTAATCAAGCAGTTTTTGTAAGCGCAACACCCGGTGACTTTGAGCTTTCTAAGGTAGAAAATGTTACTCAGCAAATAATACGTCCAACAGGACTTTTAGACCCTGAAATTGAAGTGCGACCTACCGATGGTCAAATTGATGACTTGATATCTGAAATTAACATGAGGACACCAAAAAAAGAAAGAGTGCTTGTCACAACACTTACAAAGAAGATGGCAGAGGACTTGACTGAATATTTTGAAAATTACAAGATAAAGGTGCGCTATATGCACCATGACATAGACACTGTTGAAAGAATGGAAATTATAAGGGATTTACGTCTTGGAAATTTTGATGTACTTGTTGGAATTAACTTATTAAGAGAAGGTCTTGACATACCAGAGGTTTCACTTGTAGCCATTTTAGATGCAGATAAAGAGGGATTTTTAAGAAGCTCACGCTCTTTAATTCAAACCATAGGTAGAGCGGCGAGAAACTCTGAAGGTAAAGTTATAATGTATGCAGAAACAGTTACGCCTTCCATGGAAGTAGCAATTAATGAAACCTACAGAAGAAGAACTATTCAACAAAAACACAATGAAGAGCATGGAATTATACCAAAAACCATAACAAAAAAAGTGTCCGAAATTTTAGAAATTTCTACACATAAGGACGACAAAAAGCCAAAACGCAAGCTTACAGCGCTTGAAAAACGAGTAGAAATAGAGAAGCTTACAAAAGAAATGAAAGCAGCTGCAAAACTCTTAGAGTTTGAACACGCCGCATTCTTAAGAGATAAAATTAAAAAGTTACAACAATAAGGAGAATTTATGAGTTCACAGTTCATATCGGTAAAAGGTGCTAGGGAGCACAATTTAAAGGATATTAATCTTGACATACCAAGGGATAAGTTGGTGGTTTTAACAGGGCTTTCAGGCTCTGGCAAGTCTTCCCTTGCATTTGATACCATTTATGCAGAGGGTCAAAGAAGATACGTAGAGTCCCTATCATCATACGCAAGACAGTTTTTAGGACAAATGGAAAAACCCGATGTCGACAGCATAGAGGGTCTGTCACCTGCAATTTCAATTGATCAAAAAACAACTTCAAAAAACCCACGCTCAACCGTGGGTACGGTTACAGAAATTTATGACTATTTAAGGCTTATGTACGCAAGGGTTGGCGTTCCACATTGTCCAATTTGCGGAAAAGAAATTAACCAGCAAAGCATAGACCAAATTGTAGATAAGGTTATGGAGCTTCCCGAAAAAACAAAAATTCAAGTGCTTGCACCTGTTGTAAGAGGGCGAAAAGGTGAGCACCAAAAAGAGTTTGACGCCGCTAAAAAAAGCGGATTTGTTAGAGTGAGAGTGGACTCTATAATGTACGAACTTACAGAACTTCCAAAGCTTGAAAAAAACAAAAAGCACAATATAGAAATAGTTGTTGATAGACTTGTAATTAAAGAGGACATCAAATCACGTCTTTCAGACTCTCTTGAAACCGCTTCCCACATAACAGGCGGCCTTGTAATGATAAATATAATAGACGGAAAAGATATTTTGTTTTCACAAAGTTACTCGTGCCCTGACCATGATATAAGTATAGAAGAGCTAAGCCCTCGAATGTTTTCATTTAATAACCCTTTTGGCGCTTGTAAAAAATGCACAGGACTTGGTGTTTTTATGCAAGTTGACTCAAGTTTAATTATACCCGACCCAAAACTTTCTATCAGCAAAGGTGGAATTAAAGGAAGCGGCTGGGCAATGGAGGGCAGCACAATTGCCTTGATGTACATGAAAGGACTTGCAAAACATTATGGATTTTCGCTTGACACACCACTTGGAGAGCTTCCTAAAGAGGTTATAGACGTACTGCTTTATGGCACAAAGGGTGAACGAATTGAACTTAGGCGAGAAAGCGAGTACGGAAGTGGAAAATATAAGGCACCATTTGAAGGTGTAATAAACAATTTAGAGAGAAGATTTAGAGAAACACAAAGCAACTGGATAAAAGAAGAAATTGAAGCATATATGAGTGCTGTTCCCTGTAGCGAATGTAATGGAGATAGACTTTCAAAAGAAAGTCTTGCCGTGACTGTTGGCGGAATGAATATTAGCGAGCTTTGCAAATTATCTGTAACAGCAGCTTTAGAACATGTGTCCGCACTGACTTTTTCAAATAGAGATACTGTAATTGCGACTCCTATAGTAAAAGAAGTTAAGGAAAGACTAGGATTTTTACAAAGTGTTGGACTTGAATATTTAACTCTATCACGTTCATCAGGTACTTTATCAGGCGGAGAAAGCCAAAGGATAAGACTTGCCACAAATATAGGTTCTTCACTTATGGGAGTTTTATATATACTAGACGAGCCAAGTATTGGGCTTCATCAAAGGGATAACCATAAGCTATTAAACACGCTAAAAAGACTTAGAGATTTAGGAAACACCGTAATAGTTGTAGAGCATGATGAGGATACCATGCTTAGCGCCGACCATATAGTAGACATAGGGCCAGGAGCTGGAATACATGGCGGAAATGTGGTTTTCAGCGGAACAGTTGATGATATTTTAAAATGCGAACACTCTGTTACAGGCGACTATTTAAGTGGCAAGAAAAAAGTTGAAGTGCCAAAGAAAAGAAGAAAAGGAAACGGCAACAAAATTACAATAACAGGCGCAGTTCAAAACAACTTAAAAAACGTAACTGTAAACATTCCACTTGGAGAAATGGTGTGTATAACAGGCGTGTCGGGCTCTGGCAAATCATCACTTATAAACGAAATACTTTATAAAAAACTTGCAGTAGAGCTTAACGGCGCAAAGGGCATTGCAGGAAAGCACAAGGCAATTAAAGGCTTAGAAAATCTTGATAAGGTAATACAAATAAACCAAGCGCCAATAGGAAGAACTCCACGCTCAAATCCAGCCACTTACACAGGTGTTTTTACCGATATAAGAGAGCTGTATTCAAATACTCAAGATGCTAAACTTAGAGGATTTAAAGCAGGCAGATTTTCTTTTAATGTTAAAGGTGGCAGATGCGAAGCCTGTCAAGGTGACGGTATTTTAAAAATTGAAATGCACTTTTTACCTGATGTATATGTAAGCTGCGATGTCTGTAAGGGTAAAAGATATAACAGAGAAACCCTTGAAATTAAGTATAAAGGAAAAAGCATACACGATGTACTTGAAATGACTGTTGAAGAAGCGATGGAATTTTTTAAAGATCATCCTAAAATATTTAGAAAAATTAAAACGCTTTATGAGGTTGGCGTTGGCTATATAAAACTGGGTCAATCCGCAACAACTCTTTCAGGCGGTGAAGCACAAAGGGTTAAACTTGCAACAGAGCTTAGCAAAAGAGCAACGGGTAAAACCATTTATATTTTAGACGAACCTACAACAGGTCTTCATATTGCCGATGTTCATAAGCTCATAGAAGTGCTACAAAAACTTGTAGATACAGGCAATACTGTGCTTGTAATTGAGCATAATTTAGACCTTATTAAAACTTGTGACCATATAATAGATTTAGGACCTGAGGGCGGTGACAAGGGCGGCGAAATAGTTGCCGTAGGCACACCTGAGCAAGTTGCAAAGGTTGAGGGTTCATATACAGGACAATATTTAAAACCCTTACTAGAAAAAGAATAATAAAAAACTCAGCCTATATGGCTGAGTTTTTTATTATATATAATTATTGATTATCATAAAGTTTTGCGATTTCTTGTAATTCATTAATTATCTCTATATGCTGTGGACATAGGCCTTCGCACATTCCACATGATATGCAGTCAGATGCTTTACCTTTATCTTTTGTTGCATTTTCATATCCCCACATGTTTTTTGGCTTGTCCTCATTAGAATTGAATTTTTTGTGGAAATTCATTACGTCAAAAATTTCGGGAATATCAATTTTTTGTGGGCAATCGTCCACACAGTACTTACATTTTGTACATGGTATTGTTGGAATAGACGCAAACACTTCAACTACCTTATCAATTGCCTCTTTTTCCTCATCATTTAGTACTTTCAAGTCTTTCATATAAGACACATTATCTTCTACTTGCTCTAAAGTTGACATACCGCTTAGTGATGTAACTATATTATCACGTGACACTGAGTATCTCATAGCCCAAGAAGCCGCAGAAGCACTGCTGTCAAGTTTGTTCAAAATTTCTTGCGCCTGTGCTGGAAGCACTGCTAAAGTACCACCTTTTATTGGTTCCATAATAATTACAGGCAGGTCGTGTTTTATTGCAAGTTCATAACAAGTTTTAGACTCAACCGCAGGGTTTTCCCAGTCTATATAGTTTAGTTGAAGCTGAATAAAATCTGTTTCATGTGCATGTTTTTCTAAAGCCTCTGCCAAAACGTCTGAACTGTCATGGAAAGAAAATCCCATGTTTTTAATTTTGCCTTCAGCTTTTTTCTCATGTAAAAATTCCCAAGCGCCAATTTTCCTTGCATGCTCAAATCTCTCTTTATTCATTGCGTGAAGCAAGTAATAGTCATAGTATTCAAGCCCTGCACGGTCTAAAGATTCCTGAAAAAGTCTTTCCATATCTTCCTTATTTTCGCACATCCAAAGTGGAAGTTTTGAAGCTGTTTGAAAGCTTTCTCTTGGATATCTATCAACAACCGCCTCTTTAAGTGCAACTTCGGATTTACCGCCTATGTACACATATGCTGTATCAAAATAAGTAAAACCTTTTTCCATGTAAGCATCAACCATCTTACATGTATGTTCCATGTCAATTTCTTCACCATTCATAGGAAGACGCATGAGACCAAACCCCAATTTTGGTATTTCGCTACCTTTATATGCCTTAGCCATAATGTAATTTCCTCCATTTAATTTAGTTTTATTTACATAGCTTCATTATACTCCACAAAACTCTCAAGTCAAGTTATATTTTTTCTAAAATAGATATATTGACAATCAAATTTTGAAGGAGTATTATTAAACTATATATTTAGCAATTTAATATGTTAAACAAGGAGGCAATTTATGTCATACACAGCACCAAACGGATTTATACCCTATCCAAACGACCCCGATTTATATTATGCTGAACAAATAGTTTACGACCAAAATGGTACCCAGTTTCGAGAGATTACTTACTTTAGCATAAGCACAGGGCAAACACAGGTAAGTCATTACCCTGTTGAAAACACGCAAGCACAACAACAGTTTCAAGTGCAAGATAATTCCACCGCAGTAAAAACGCCTCCTAAAAAGAGCAAGACTGGATTAATTGTGAGTTTATTTATATTAACTCTTTTAATTGCAGGTGGGCTTATAGTATGGCTTACAGGTGCTTATAAAATGTTGCCGTTTTTTGGCACAGTAAGTGGCACAGCTTATGAGGAAAATAATGATTTTGCAATGGGATACTCTCATTCAGTATTCTTACAAGATGACGGTACGGTTGTTGCAACAGGAGGAAATAATTTTGGCCAATGTAATGTTGATACATGGGCAGACATTGTCGCAGTTTACGCAAATGGCAACCAAACCCTAGGATTAAAGTCTGACGGAACAGTTGTGGCGACAGGCGACAACGAATTTGGCCAGTGCAATGTCGAGGCTTGGACAGATGTTGTAGACATTGTTGCAAATTATTTTAGCACAACTGCTGTAAAGGTAGACGGAACAGTTATAACTACCAGTGAAGAGAGCGAATATGATAGGACATACGTATATACAAACCTGTGGAGCGACGTATCTAGTATAGGCTTGACAGGCGGTATGAGCGGCATTATATGTGGATATAAACACGATGGCACAATTTTAATTGCAAGAGAATTTACTCAAACAGATTTAGACTTGATAAAAACTTTTACCGATATAAAAAAACTCACAGCGTTTAGCATACCCGATGATCAGGGCGATTATATTGATTATTATATATATGGAAAAAACAATGGTCAATTTTTTATTGAAACAAATACCTTACCCCAGTATTTGCCCATACAAGTTAATGATATAGCAGAAAAAATTGATCTTGACAATATAGCCGATATAACTATTCCAAACTACACTTATGTGTTATACAAAGACGGAACAGTGGCTGTTTTTGATACATTTAATGATTTTGAGAAAGTGGACGATCTTGACACGGATGACTGGACCGATATAACAGCAATTAAATTTAATTTTAACAGTTTGATAGGCCTTAGAAGTGACGGTACTTTTGTAAGCACAGGTATCAATGATTATGGAGAGCTTGATTTAGAAAGCATAGGCATACCTGTATATGATGAAAGTATACCTACAGAAGAATAAAAAGGAGATTGCTTATGTCATACACAGCACCAAACGGATTTATACCCTATCCAAACGACCCCGATTTATATTATGCTGAACAAATAGTTTACGACCAAAATGGTACCCAGTTTCGAGAGATTACTTACTTTAGCATAAGCACAGGGCAAACACAGGTAAGTCATTACCCTGTTGAAAACACGCAAGCACAACAACAGTTTCAAGTGCAAGATAATTCCACCGCAGTAAAAACGCCTCCTAAAAAGAGCAAGACTGGATTAATTGTGAGTTTATTTATATTAACTCTTTTAATTGCAGGTGGGCTTATAGTATGGCTTACAGGCGCTTATAAAATGCTACCGTTTTTTAGCACACAGTCTGCGCAAATTTCAGGCGGAGATTTTGCCGTTGGTGCATATCACTCCGTATTCTTGCAAGATGACGGCACTGTTTTAGCTACAGGTGACAATGAGTACGGACAGTGCAATGTAGAGTCTTGGACTGATATTATTAAAGTAATAGCAATTGAAACTCACACCGTAGGTCTAAAATCAGACGGCACAGTAGTGGGCACAGGCTCTAACTACTACGAACAAATTAGCGACATATCTGAGTGGACTGATATTATAGACATAGCCACAAGTTGGTGGGGAACTATGGGACTAAAATCTGACGGTACAGTAGTTTTATCTACAATGCCATCGTTTACAGACGACATTGTAGGCACTTGGACAAATGTAGCCACAATAAACCTAAGTATTGATACCGCTTATGCAGTCACTACTGACGGAAAAATTCTGTGTAACGCCACAACATATCAAGACACTTTAAATGAGATTAGCGATGTAGATAGAATAGATGTTACAGATTATTTTTTAGTGGCGTATACTGCCGACAATGGCATATCAATAAAACCATCTGCCTATGGCGACAATGGCTCAAATGTGATGAATGATTGGTACTCAAATATAGATGCCCAAAAGCTCAATCGTATAATTTCATATGAAGACATAATTTTGTCTATATATGACGACGGAACGGTATTTGCATACGATGTAACCTTTGAAGAAGGCTATAAACTTTGGGATGATGTAGTGGAAGCTTCTGTAAGTGAAAATGCAATAATTGCCAAAATGGCAGACGGCACTTTTATAGCTCTTGGAAGCAATGATTACGGCGAGCTTGATTTTGATAAAATAGGTATAAATGGCACTATTGATAATTCTATTCTTGAAGAAAACCAACCTATTGTTAGTTCTTCGCCAGAGCCAACCCCAGAGCAAACTTTGGAGGCGACTCCAGAGCCTGCTCCAGAACCCACTCCAGAACCTACCCCAGAGCCTACTCCAGAGCCTACACCGGTACCGCTTGACGATTTAGATATTGCAGCGGATATGCTCTCATATTTTGAAGCATTTTACTTAGATACTTGGCTTTACTATTTTGAAGCTTTCCCGGAGTCTTACAGCGATTTTCCTACAGGAATATTTTTAAGAGAAGATAAAAAAGCCGCACTTATGATAGTGTGCGACACAAGCCCTGATTATTTAAATTATATTTTATTTACACAAGGTGACAGCGGCCTATTAGAGTACGCCTCGTCCATATATGACTACGGACACAGCGAGGCACAAATTTTTGAAAATTTCTATGCAGATGATTTTATGAATTTAATTTCGCTTGAAGTGCTAGACGGTGAGTCGGTATATTTAACATCAGGTTGGCGACCAGAGCTATATGAAGACTATGCAGACCCCACAGGAACATACAACAGAGTTTACCCATAAAAAAAGAGCCTTTCGGCTCTTTTTTTA
>CAYJJB010000055.1:0-13436 GCA_964370405.1 uncultured Eubacteriales bacterium
GACACCGCCCTTTCACGGCGGTAACACGAGTTCGATTCTCGTACGGGTCACCACATTAAAGCAACTTCTTTTTATCTGAAGTTGCTTTAATTATTTACTTTTATAATTGTTTTTTGTCAATCTAAAAGGTATTTATATTTTTTATACAACTTCTTGTGGATTGATATCATTATACAGCCTTTATACACAATATTTTGTTGCATTTTGTCGACAGTGAAAACTTTTTAAAAATGGATTAAATACTGAGCAAAAACAATGTATTGTTATTTTCACACACAGGGTTTATAATATACTTATTAAAGAAAAAGGATGAAATGGTTTATGAAAAAAATATTATTTGCAGCTATACTTAGTTTTGCGTTTTTATTCACAGCCTGCGCCGCTCCTACAGCGCAACTTGCAGAGCTTACTTATGAAAAGGAAGATATAGCCTTTGATGAGTATGATGATAATTTAGAGGGCTTAGAAGAGTATCTTGAAGACAAAAATTTAATTGCAGGAAATGCAACTGAAATGTCATACGACTTTATATCTGCCATCGCAGGTCAAAAGTATTTTTACACAACAAACAGTGTTAGCCTAAGCTGTGAAATTTATGAGTACGACTCAGAAAATTTAGACGATAAGGCAAAAGAGATTATAAACTCAATAAAAGAAAATGGACATTTTGTAAGCCTTGACACAGAAATTACAGCAGTTTTAAGCGACAATGAAAAATACGTAATGATACTTGGCGGAGATACCGAAAATGAGCAAGTAGCTGACTATATGACAGATTTAAATGAAAGCTTTAAAGCTTTTTACGCATAAAAGAAACACCGAGGGGGCTTTTATCCTCTCGGTGTTTTTTATGTGTAAATTTTATTAGTTATTTTCAAGTGCTGAAAGTAAGTTTGCGGCTATTGTGCCAGCGGCACCTATGCCAAAGCCTCCTTCTTCAACAACTATTGAAAAAGCGTATGGTGTGTCTTCGTTTTGTGAAAATCCTATTATCCAAGAATTTGGTTCTTTGTCATCACCCACTTCGGCAGTACCTGTTTTTGCGGCAACTTGCATATCACTTGGAAATCTATAATCGCCATAATAATTTGAAACGTTTTGCCTCATAAGATTTGATAAATCATTTGCAACAGCACTGTCCATAAGCCTTGTAGATGATGTGTTGTTTTCAAACAAAACAGTAGGGTGAACATATACACCGTCGTTTGCTATGGAAGACACAAGCATTAGCATGTGCATAGGGTTTGTAAGTGTTGTGTACTGACCTATGCCTGTCCAACCTAGGTTTACCTGTGCTACGCCGTCTAAATCTATAGTGCTTTTGCTTGTTGTAAATTCGCCTAAATCAAGACTTTCGTTAAAGCCTAAGTCTTCTGCGGTTTTAGTTAATTTTTCATCACCAATTTCCATAGCGGCACTTGCAAAAAATATGTTACAAGACTGCCCATAAGCTCTGTTTATATCCACATCGCCGTGATTAGAAAGACAGGTTATTTTGTCAGACCCTACTGTCATTTGACCTTGACAGTTATAGGTTTTGGTGTCCCAGTCGTCCATATTTTCCATCATAGAAACTGCTGTAACGGTTTTAAATATTGAACCCGGCGTATAGCTTGACGATATTGTGTTGTCAAGAAAAACGCCGTCATAGCTTTCGTCATCTGATAAATTTGTTGGAACATTCATGGGGTCGTAAGATGGAGTGCTGACCTTACATAAAATTTCACCTGTTTTGTAATTATATAAAATAACTGCACCGTTTTTCCCGTTTAAAGAATTATAAGCTATGGAGTTTAAGTTTGCATCAAGGCTAAGCTTTAAATTATCTTGTGATAAAGGAAGATTATTAAGCCCTGTAATTGGGTTGTATCCCACCAGTTTATTAAGCATAGTGCTTTGCAATCCAGTGCCTATATAGCCACTGCTATCGCCTATTGTGTGAAGCATGGATGTTCTTACTACCGTGTTTTCGCTATAAATTCTTGAGCCACTGTCGCTTGTTGCTAAAAGTACGTTGTTTCTGTCCACTATATCCAAAAGCTCTGCTGTGGCGGTATTTGCATAAATATGACCGTTATAAGGTTGTGCTATCCATTTTCCACCGCTTGTGAAAATGTTATATACAAGATATGACATGCCAAAAATAAATCCTGCAAGCAAAACATAAAGCACCATGGAGCGTCTGCCTGTTGTTTTCATACCTATCTCCTCCTTCTTGCTGCATAGACTTTTTCATCAGATGCCTTGATAAATGCAAGCAGTCCCCATACAGACATCATGCTAGTTCCTCCAAGACTTATAAACGGAAGAGTGACACCTGTAAGCGGCAAGACATCAGTTGCGCCAAATACGTTAAGTGCGGTTTGAAATAAGAGTAAACCCGCAGCAGAACATGCGGTAATTGAGTAAAAAGCAGACCTAGTCTTTGTTGCATCTGCCTTTGCGTATAAGACAAAAAGACAAATTGCAAGCATTACACCAAGGGAGAGAAGAAGGCCAAGTTCCTCGCTCATAAGAGCAAAAACCAAGTCGTTTTCCGCCGCTGCAACATAGTGAAGATAGCCGTTTCCAAGTCCCATTCCAAAAAGGCCACCACTTGCTATATAGGTTAAAGCTCTTACTTGCTGATAGCCTAAACTGTCATTTACATGGTCCCACACATTCATCCAACCCTCAAATCGCTGTGCGACATAGGGCATAAAATAAATAATTAGCATTGCGCCAAAGGCAGCAGCTGCAATTATAAGAGCAATTGTTCTAAGGTTACCAGAGCGCATGAACGATATAATTAAGAATGTCATAAAGAAAATACAGGCAGTGCCGAAATCTCGCATTACAAATAAAAAGCCCATGCAAATTCCTGCAAATAAAATAAACTCACCTATATTTTTTCTTGTTTGAAGTCTGTCAAGTGTTGAAGCACCCACTATAATGAAGGCAATTTTTATAAGCTCTGAGGGCTGAATGCTTACAGGGCCTATCATAATCCAGTTTGTAGAGCCATTAATTGTAGAGCCTATTAAGAGGTTTACTGCAAAAAACAATATGGAAGCTATGGCAAAAATTAAACGAAATTTCATAACCCGTTTAAGGTCTGACATAAACCAAATTAGAAAAAGAAATATAACTATACCTATTCCAAGTGCGGTAAACTGTGTAACAACATCTAAGACCGACCTGCCAGAAAGTAAAAATAAGCCTATACCGCTTAAAAGCAGGCCAACCGTTTCCACCTCAAAACTTACTCGGTTTAAAAATTTAACTGACAAATAATAAAATGACCAAGAAAGTATTAATAAAGCTACCAAAAGAACAAGTGCATCTGGCCTGAAAACACCAGTTCCAAAAGTCAGTTGAAAACATAAAAATATGTGAACTAGACTTGTAAAGAACATAGCACTAAGTGAAGAAGACTTTATTTTAGCAGGTTGATAGCGCCTGCTCCCCTCTATATCCTTTGTGTTTAAAAGCTTTAATGATGACATTCCTATGTTTAATACATCGCCAATACCTATAAGCTTGTCCTTGTCTATAGGGGCTCCGTTTAAAGAGAGTCCCATTTTAGAGCCTGTGTCACTTACAAACCAGCCTTCATCTCGCCTAAAAAGCACGGCGTGGTCCCTTGATACGCTGCTGTCGTTAATTCGTATATCACTGCTTCTGCTTCGACCTATGGAGTTTTCCCAATATAAAACAGGGAAAACTTTGTCTGAATACATGTCTTTTAGCACAACAAGCGGAGCTGTGTGGCGTATGCCAGCTCTAAAGGACATATAACAGCGAAACACCACATAAATTGCTGTAAGCGCTGTTAGTGCACGAAGCATAAGCATTACAAATGATAAAAAAGGCGAATTAAGTACAGCGTCTACTATTTCATACATAAATAACTCCTTTTAATTGAAAAATGATAATTGAGAGTTATGGTCAAAAATTCTCCATTCTCAATCCTAAAAAATCAAACCTCGTTAATCTGTGTAATCTCATCTGTAGATTTGAAAATATGTGCGCTTTTTACAAAGCCTCTTACCATAGAAAGCGGATAAACCCTTGCTTCTTTGCCTATTACTGTGCCTGGGTTTAAAACGGTGTTACAGCCAATTTCTGCATGGTCGCCCAAAATTGCACCAAATTTTTTAAGGCCTGTGTCCACTTTTTCACTTACAGACTTTATACTTACAAGGCTTTTGTCTTGTTTTACATTAGAGGTTATAGCGCCAGCGCCCATATGTGCCTTATATCCTAAAACTGAGTCGCCAACATAATTATAATGCGGTACTTGAACATTGTCAAAAAGCACGACGTTTTTAAGTTCTGTGGAGTTTCCCACCACGCAGTTTTCGCCAACTAAAACGCTGCCTCTTATAAATGCACCAGGGCGTACCTCGGTGTTGTGTCCTATTATGCAAGGTGGTGCTATGAAAGTATTCGGATAAATTTTAGCCGAATTTGACACCCAAACGTTTTTTTCTACCTCTATATACTGTGACATATCAAGGCTTTTTCCAATTTCAACCACCATATCATTAATTTTGGGTAAAATTTGCCATGGGTACTCACAGTCTTTAAAATAATCTTTTGCTAAAGTTTTTGATAAATCTAAAATTTCAGTTGTCTTTAATAAGTTTTTCATACTAATACTCCATTTCAATCATATCTTATTTTCTTTAAAAAGTATATAAGTCTTCATTATTGCGACTTGCGTTTTTGAGTCGGGAATTTTGTTTTCCAAAACCATTTGAAAGGCTTTTTCTATGTGAATTTTTTCTATTTCAATAAACTCGTCCTCGTCTAAATTCATTTCAAGATAAGCATCTGCCCTGCATGCCCATATTCTTATAATTTCGCCGCAGTAACCAGGTGTGGGGTAAAGCTCGCCTAAATAAATATATGTTGAAGCGGTGGTTCCTGTTTCTTCTCTTTGTTCCCTTTTCATGGCATCAAACGGGTCTTCACCTTTTTCAAGCTTGCCAGCAGGCACTTCAAGCACCACCTCTTTATAAGGATATCTAAATTGTTTTACAAAATAAACATTGTCTTCATCATCAAGCACTAACACACACACGCCACCGCCGTGGTGCACCACTTCTCTTTTGGCACTTCGTCCGTTTTCAAGTGTGACATCATCTAAAGTTACTTTAATAATTTTACCGTCAAACATAGTTTTACTGTCTATAGTCTTTTCAAAAAGTTTCATAATAGCTCCTTTTATTTGTGTTTTGTCAAAATTTAATAATTGCTAATTTACATAATATGTGTTACAATTTATATCAAGTTTAAAAATAGGAGAATAAGTTATGCTAAAAAAAATGATTTATATTTTACTTACCTGTACTTTACTTGGTTCAATGGTTTCGTGTAATGCAAGTTTAGAACAGTCAGTATCACAGGAGCCGTCACAAAGTCAAAGTGAAGAAAATTCAGAGCCTGTGGCCACGCCAGAGCCATCTTCTGACGACACAAGTAGTGGGGAAGTGGAGAGTGAAATACCTGTTATAGAGGGAGATGAAAGTCTAACTCACACACAAGCACTGCCTATGCCAACAGGAGAAGATGCTTTTGTTACAGCGTTTAATGAAAATCCCATTGATGCACAGTATTTATCAGAAAATAATACTGGTTTAAGCACGCAAGATCAAATGATAATTATAGGTCAGGCGACAGCGCACTGGGAAACTCAAATGAATTACACATATACAAAGGTTTTAGGCCTTTTAAATGAAACTGATAGTGCTCAATTTGAAATAGAGCAACAAGCATGGATAGGCGAAGTGCCAATTTATCTTGATCAGTTCCAACAAGACACAAGTGACTTAGGTTCTTCAGGTAGCGTTGAGTACTCATATAGAACAATGATACTATACAGAGAGCGTGCTATAGAACTTTTGTCTGTAGAGTATGAAAAAAATGGTAACATAGAGCTTGTTTCAATAACAGGTGAGGCAGCAGGTTAATATAATTTACATCAAAGAGCTTCTTTCGGCATTTTCTTTAGTCGGAAGAGCTCTTTTATTATGTAAAAAATTGCAATAGCAGCAGCAATAAAGTTAGACGCTGCATATGATAAGTATATACCTGTAATATCCATTAAAGGAGCAAAAATCGCCACAAATGGCGCTAAAAGCAGACCATATCTTAAAAGCATTAATAAAGTGGTAAGCTTGGTTTTTCCAATGGACTGGAAATACTGCGAACTTATAAGTTGTAAACCCATTAAAGGTATCATAAGCATATACCAACGTGTTGCAGTTATTCCTGCTTCAATAAGTAGTGGGCTATCTGCAAAAGGTCTTACAAGTATATATGGTATAAACATGCAAATTGCAAATAAAGCGATGGAGATTATAAAACTGTAAATTAAAGATAATTTAAGCGACTGATAAACTCTATCGTATTTTTTTGCGCCAAAATTAAATCCGCATATTGGCTGATTACCTTGTGCTATACCATTTACAAGCATATTGTAAACTGAGAAAATTGTTGAGGCTATTGTAAAAGCGCCAATGTCAAGGTCTGTTCCATATGCCACAATTTGTATGTTTACATAGGTGTTTACCGCTGTTGCAAAAATTTGAACATAAAAAGACGGTGAACCGACTTTGACAATTTCAAATAAAAGACCCTTTGTGTTATTGCCACTTTTTTTAAAATGCAGTTTTGCGGGCAAGTTTTTTGCTTTTGCAAAATAATAAATAATATAGATGGTAAGCACTGCCTGAGAGATTACAGTTGCAATAGCGGCACCTGCAACCCCTAAGTTTAAAGTGGTAATAAAAATAGGGTTTAAAACTATATTTAACACTGTGGTTATAATGATTATTTTCATTGTAACACTTGCCTTGCCCACAGCTCTAAGTGGGCTTGAAAGACAGTAGCCCGGCAGTCCTATAATGCCGCCAACAACTATAATTACAATATATTCCTTTGCCATGGAGTAGGCGTTTTGAGGAATTTGCATAAAGCTTAAAATAGGATCTAAAAATATTAGAAAAACAATACTAAATCCTATAAGGCTTATAAAAATATATTTAAATGCTAAAAATAATATGTCGTTTGCCATTTCTGGTTTTCCTTCACCCAGCTTTATGGATATAAGTGAAGCAGAACCCACACCAATAAGCAAAACAAATGCCATTTGCAAAATTTGTAAAGGCATGGTAATTCCAACGGCTGTAAGTGCATATTCATTAACACTTCCAACAAATATTCTGTCAATAACATTTAAAATTGCACCACTAAGCATTCCCATAACAGCAGGAACGCTTAGTGTCCATAATAGTTTTGATATTTTTTCAGTGCCTAAGTTAGTATTCAAAGCGTACAACGCCTCCTTGTTGTGTAATATACACTAGCATTATAACATAAGTTCGTACAATATTAAACAATTATTTTGTAGCCAAAAATGATAATCAGTGTTATAATTAAATTGAAAGGAAGGTGACCCCATCTATGAAAAGAATTGCCATAGTTTTATTAACACTTGCTCTTGTGGCAGGCGGGTTTGGCGTTTATGCGTATATGGAGGGTAGAACACCGACACCTTGGCCTCAAAAGGAGGTCGTTGGCAACGAGAAAAATGAAGTGTTAAATGTAAAACCGTTTAAATGGAATGGAGTTGCGGTTAACTGCCAGTTTACGGGAATAAATTTTATGGAAGAAGTTTATACATCTACAGACATTGTGGTTTCTCAAGAAAAGCTTTCTGAAGATTTTGGCGAAATGGATTTAACAAATTATGACATGTGTGCCGATGTTTCACTTGCAACCACAGGTCAAATTTACTCTATGAAAGATTTTGCAACAGATTTAGCGATTGCGGTAAAGCTTGATGGTGATGACAGAATATTTGTTTATGTAAATATTGAATATAAGCCAGAAACCTTAGGTCAAATGATGGATACGTTTAAACTTCATGACATGATAAGTTTTGATAAACCATTATATTATTATAAAGATGAAGAGGAAAAAGAGTATCAAATTCAGTTTGAGAATGTAGATGAAGCAAAAATAGTCGAAACTATACTTGAAAAAGAAAACGTCCAGTTTGTACAACTACCTGAAGACAGTGTAACTTTAATAGAAATGAACGCAAACCTTTCGTGGGCTCAAGAAGATGATTTTAAAGTTGTACTAACTGAAAATGGTTATGTTTCTTTTACCATGTTCGGCAATGAATGGAGTTATGAAATCGGTCAAGAAGAAATGAAAAATTTTACAACTTATTTAGTAGAAGAATGCGATGGTTATGAACTTGTATTTAAATAATAAATCTAGTTAAACCTTCGAAAAAACCGAATATCCGACCTTACGGTATTAAGTGGCTGTAAGGTCGGAATTTTTATATTTTAGAACATAAATAAGGCTTTACGTTTAATACTATATGTGGTAAGATAAACTGAAGATTATTTACGGAGGAGAACAATAAATGCTTATAACAAGGGATAAATCGTTTTACAAGACCTTGCTTATGCTTGCGGTGCCTATTGCACTGCAAAACTTAATTACATTTGCGGTAGGTTTTGCAGACAATCTCATGATAGGCTCTTTGGGTGATAATGCGGTAGCCGGAGTTTATATGGGAAACCAAATTCAAACAGTGCTGCAAATGTTTACTGTTGGCATAGAGGGCGCAATTTTAATTTTGGGCGCACAATACTGGGGCAAAAAAGATACTGGAAGCATTAAAAAAATTATAGGCGTTGCATTTAAGTTTGCACTTGCTTGCGGACTTTTATTTACGCTGGCAGCAACAGTTTTTCCACACCAAGTCCTAAGCCTTTTAACAAATGACGTAAATGTTATAAAAGAGGGTGAAGTTTATCTTAGGATAGTCGGGTTCTCGTATTTACTTTTTGCATTTACTCAAATGTTCATAGCTTCTTTAAGAAGTGTAGAAACTGCAAAACTTGGGCTTTATGTATCCATTATGGCGCTTTTTGTAAATATAGGCCTTAACTATGTTTTAATATTTGGTATACCGGGCGTGGTTCCTGCCATGGGAGTAAGAGGTGCAGCGGTTGCAACAGTTGTTTCAAGGGCAGTGGAGTTTTTGTTTGTGCTATATTATGTGAAATTTAAGGACAAAAAGCTCTCGCTTACTCTTAAAGACATAGTAAGTCATGACAAAGTAATATTTAAAGACTTTATTAAATATGGTCTTCCTGTTTTTGGTGGACAAGTTGTCTGGGGATGCAATATGATTGCAAACACCATAATTTTGGGAAGATTTTCGGCTGAGGTCATAACGGCTACGGCTGTTACTGGTATGCTTCACAACATGATTTATATTTGGATGACTGGTCTTTCAGGCGGTGTTGGCATAATTGTTGGCAAGACTGTGGGTCAAGGCAAGGTTGAAAAAGTAAAAGAAATTGCGAAAACAGTTCAAGTTATGTTTGTTGGTGTCGGTTTAATTTCATCTCTTGTTGTTTTCTTATTAAGAGATGGTTTTATTTCACTTTACGACATAAGCCCAGAGGCGATAGAGTATTCAAAACAGTTTATAAATGTTATAACGGTGACTATAATAGGAACCTGCTATCAAGCGGCTTGTCTTTTTGGACTTGTAAAATCAGGTGGCGACATAAGCTTTGTGTTTAAAAATGACACAATATTTGTATTTTTGGTGGTGATACCATCGTCGGTAATAGCACTTATGATGGGTGCCGCACCATGGATAGTGTTTGCCTGCTTAAAGTGCGACCAAATTTTAAAATGCTTTGTTGCCGTTGTGAAAATTAATAAGTATAACTGGATAAAAAATCTTACAAGAGATACTACAAAATAAAATATTTAAAGGAGATTTAATTATGAATATAGTAAAAGTTAAAAATTATGATGAAATGAGTGCATTAGCGGCTAAAATAATAAGCGCT
The DNA here is from genome assembly GCA_964370405.1 of uncultured Eubacteriales bacterium. Lineage (GTDB taxonomy): Bacteria > Bacillota > Clostridia > Oscillospirales > Acutalibacteraceae > SIG603. Next base: position 9,876 of record CAYJJB010000055.1, read on the forward strand.
CAAATTATTTCAAATCCTAAATCTTTGTTAGGTCTTGCTACAGGTTCATCACCTTTGGGTGTTTACGAAAACTTAGTAAATGAGGACGAAAAAGGTTTGCTTGATTTTTCAAAAGTTAGCACAGTTAATTTAGATGAATATTTTGGACTAAGCGGTGAGCATCCGCAAAGTTATAGATATTTTATGGATAAAAATTTATTTGACAAAGTAAATATAAATAAAGAAAACACTCATGTGCCAAATGGAATGGCACAGAATATTGATAAAGAGTGCGAGGACTATGAAGCGCTTATAAATGATATTGGCAGAGTAGATTTGCAACTTTTGGGGATAGGCCACAATGGTCATATCGGTTTTAATGAACCTTGCGATAGATTTCCAAGATTTGTGCATAATGTAGAGCTTTCAGAAAGTACAATAAAAGCTAACGCAAGACTTTTTGACAATGAAGATGAAGTGCCTAAAAGAGCAATTACTATGGGCATAGGCACAATTTTAAAAGCAAAGAAAATTTTGCTTATTGCAGGGGCTGACAAGGGTGACATAATTGAACGTGCTATGTATGGCAAAGTTACGACAGATGTTCCTGCGTCTATTTTGCAGTTTCATCATGATGTCACAATAATTAGGGTGTAAATAGCTGAGTGAGTATATTGGGGGGATTGAATGAATTTAATTTGTTACTACGTAGCTATTTTTTGTGTTTTATTTGTTATACATAACATGGTGTATTTAAAACTTGCAGACGCAATCTTTGGTATAGAAAATACTAGGCGGAAAAAAATAGTTTTTGGCTGTCTTGCTTCTGTTATAGGAACAGTGTTTCTATGTCTATTTGGATCAATGTCCTCTTTGGGGTATGCTATAATGCTTTTGGTGTACACTGCTATGGTGGGTGTGTATTTTAAAGGTGAAAGCATTACAACTCGTGTTACATGCATACTGACATTTAATATACATATAATGGTTGCACGTGCAATGTGCTCGTCTATTGTGTCTTTTATAACTGGAAAAAGCATTTTGCAACTTTCTCAGGATATGCAGTGGTTTTGGGCCATACTTATACTTACAACGGTTTTAAGTACAATTTTTACTGCACTGGTAATGAAAATTGTTCCTGCAAAATATTTAAAAGCAATGACTCAAAAAGCAGATCAAATGGCGGGTTATATTGCAATATGCGCAGTTGCAAATATATATTTAATATTTAACGGAATGGTTTATGTGGACCCGGTTTATACACGGTATTTAATAGCGCACCAAATAATAGTATCTCTTTCTTGGCTTCTTGCCATGTATGTGGGCATGTTTTTCTTAGTTGGTTTTGATATTTTAAGAGATAACAAAGATAAGCTTGAGGAAGACTTGGTTTATAAAGATGCAATGCTTAGAAGAGCGTTATCTATAACTGAGATAGACTGCGTAAATGATAAAGTGATAAGGGTGCTAAATAAAGGAAAAACTGTGAAACTTAAAGAGAATATAAGTTATTCTCAGTATTTACAGGACAATTCCATAGCATTTATACATCCAGAAGATTTTCATACTGTAATAGAAAAGGCATCTATAAAAAATATAATTAAGCAAATAGACTTAGGCATAAGTGAGTTTAGTTTTAATTACAGAGTAAATATCAGTGGCGAGTACCGCTGGTTACGCTCTAGCATTACAATAAATAAATTTATGGAAAAAGGAAAAATAGTAGCCAGTGCTATAATAGATGATGTGCACGACATGGTTATAAAGGAGTCAGAGCTAAAAGCTAGGGCAGAAACCGACTCGCTTGTAGGGCTTTATAACAAGGTTACATCAGAAAATATTATTAGCTCACATTTAGAAGAAGTGCAAAAAGGTGTGCTGTTTTTAATTGACTTAGATAACTTTAAAGCTATAAATGATAATATGGGTCACTCATATGGTGATATGGTATTAAAAGAGGTAGCAGATAAAATTTCAAACTGCTTTAGAAAAAGCGACATGATAGGCCGTATAGGTGGAGATGAGTTTTTAGTTTTCTTAAAGCAAGAAACTCCTGAAACCGAAATAATTAAAAAAGCACAAAAACTTTGTGAGAGCATAGTTAAAACCTATAAAGGTGACAGCGGCGTGGAAGTGACGGTGTCTTGTAGCATAGGAATATCTTTAGCTCCATTTCACGGCAAAACCTTTAAAGAGCTTTATGTTACATCAGACAAGGCTATGTACCAAAGTAAAAATAAAGGAAAAAACACCTTTGTGATTTATGATGAAAACATGAAATGATGGTAGAGAAGGCGTTGTATGCTATTCTCACTTTAGTGGAAAGTGAAAAACGCTTTGCTATGATTTTAGACGCTACATTTTACACTCTAAGTATTAAATAAATCTACTATATATAGTAGTAAAAAAATAATTTTATATTTTTCTAAAAAAAGCTTGCAATATCCCTATTCATATGGTATTATATTTGAGCGTGACTGCGACAGATATGCGATGAAGCGGGAGGTTGCGGCTTTTATTAGTCGGTTTTTCCGCAGAGTATGTCCGATTTTAAACCGGGCGAAAACATTTGAAGATTTCGGGAACCAAATGCCTTAGGCTTTTAGGCCCATAACGATATTTAAAATGTACCAGTGGGTTATTTTAACCGCTTTTCACCCCGGAATTCACAGTTTTGTGAAGGCCGGTTTTTTACTGCAAGTCAGTGAAACACCCGGAACGGTGTGAACGAGTAATAACTCTGCCCGCCAACTACTATAAAAACTTTAAGGAGGCGATTACAGTGGCAGTCAAAGAAAAAATCAGAATAAGAATAAAGGCTTATGATCATCAATTGGTGGATCAATCTTGTGCTAAAATTGTAGCAACAGCAAAAAGAACAGGTGCAAGGGTTTCAGGACCAGTACCACTACCAACTGAGAAACAAATCATCACTATCCTACGTGCTGTGCATAAATACAAAGACAGCCGTGAGCAATTTGAGATGAGAACTCATAAAAGACTTATTGACATTCTAAGACCAAGCAATAAGACCGTAGAAACACTTATGGGATTAGAGCTCCCCGCAGGCGTTGACATTGAGATAAAACTTTAATTTCAACCTACCTAGTCGGCGGGTCATGTTGCAAGATTTAAATTTTGTAACCAATAACCTAAATAAGAAAGGAAGCTCATTATTATGACAAAGGCAATCATCGGTAAGAAGATTGGTATGACACAAATCTTCGATGAAAAGGGTAAAGTAATACCCGTAACAGTTGTTGAAGCAGGACCGAACGTTATAACACAAATTAAAACAGTTCAAAATGACGGATACGACGCAGTACAAGTAGGTTTTAAAGATCAAAAACCTCAAAGACTTAACAAACCAATGCTAGGTCACTTCAAAAAAGGTGACGTTGCACCAAAATCTATTTTAAAAGAGTTCAGATTTGCTGACATAAGCGCTTACAATGTAGGCGACCTAATTAAAGCAGACACATTTGCAACAGGCGATAAAGTAGATGTAACTGGTACAAGCAAAGGTAAAGGTTACTCAGGCGTTATCAAACGCTGGAACTTCTCAAGACTTAAAGAATCTCA
>CAYJJB010000056.1:0-8344 GCA_964370405.1 uncultured Eubacteriales bacterium
ATCGCTTTCGATTTGTCAACACTTTTTTTAAACTTTTTTTAAAAAGTTTTTTCAGCGTCGCTTTCAGTTCACTACTAAACTTCTCTGTCGTACTTCCGTACCGTCCGTCGTTTCGTGTCCCTCATCTCTCAGCGGAACCTTAGTATACATCAACTTCCCACAAATTGCAACCCCTTTTTTAAACTTTTTTACCTTTTTCCCTACCTTTCTACCTTTTATACCATATGTCGTGTTTATTCTGTTTACTTTATACTAGGCATCCTGTCTAATTCTATTATTTGTATCCTACCTTTTAGCTAAACATCTTATTTTTTACCTAAACTTACAGCTATTTATTTCACTTGTACCTTTTAATATATTATGATATAATTTTGCTATTACATTATAAAGGAGAAAATTATGCCTATTATTATGAGCGGTGATTTGCCTGCACTGCAAGTTTTAAGTGATGAAAATATTTTTGTTATGAGTAATAAAGATGCTGTAATTCAAGATATTCGTCCTTTAAACATTATACTACTTAATTTAATGCCTACAAAAATTGAAACTGAAACTCAAATTTTGCGTTTACTTGGAAATTCGCCACTGCAAGTTAATGTTGATTTTTTACATATGGCGTCACATGTTAGTAAAAATACTTCTGCAACACATATAAATACCTTTTATAAAGATTTTAATCAAATTAAACATAACCGTTATGACGGAATGATAATTACAGGTGCTCCAGTTGAAAAACTTCCTTTTGAAGAAGTTGATTATTGGGAGGAACTTTGTGAGATTATGAAATGGAGTATTAGCCATGTTTATTCTACCATGCATATTTGCTGGGGTGCTCAGGCAGGTCTTCATTTCCATTATAATATAGAAAAGCATGAGCTTCCTAAAAAACTTAGCGGAATTTATAATCACAAGGTGTTAAATCCTTATCATCCTTTAATGAGAGGCTTTGACGATAATTACTTTGCTCCTCACTCAAGATATACAGATGTATTAACAGAAGATATTAAAAATCATCCTGATTTAATAGTTCTTTCAATTTCAAAACTTGCAGGTCTTCATATTGCAGCTGCAAAAAGCGGCAGACAGTTTTTTGTAACTGGACATGCAGAGTATGACAGGGACACACTTTCTAAGGAATATTTTAGAGATTTAAATAAGGGGCTTAACCCAGAAGTACCATTTAATTATTTTCCTGATGACGACGATACTAAAACTCCTCCTTTTACTTGGAGAAGTAATGCGCACTTACTAATATCTAACTGGTTAAACTATTATGTATATCAACAAACACCATTTGATTTGAAAGATTTACATTCTTGGAAAGTATGAGGAGCTATATGTATGAAAATAGAGGAGTATTATTATGAAAAAATATGACAGTATAATATTTGATTTAGACGGAACACTTTGGAATTCAACTCCACAGATTGCAAAATGTTGGGAAGAAGTTTTAAAAGACACAGAATATGATGTGCCAAGCCTTGATGCTTTATATTCTGTTATGGGACTTCCTGATGATGAACTGATGCAAAAATTATTTCCAGGCATAGACCCTGTTGTTGGCAAAAAGCTTTTTGATTTATGTTGTGTGCTTGAAAATAAACATTTAGAAGAGCATGGTGGTACTGCATTTGAAAATATTGAACAAGTTTTAAAAGAGCTTTCAAAAAATTACAGAATTTCTATAGTGAGTAATTGTAACGACGGATATATTGAAGCTTATCTAAATTCTATGAATACAAAAGAGTATTTTGAGGACTTTGAAAGTTTTGGAAGAACCGGACTTTCAAAGAAAGATAATATTTCACTTGTTATTAATAGAAATGGATATAAAAATGCTGTATATGTTGGTGACACAATATGGGACATGCAGGCAGCCCTTGGTGCTGGAATAGATTTCATTCATGCAAATTATGGCTTTGGTAATTTTGAAGCCTGCGGCAAAGTGGTTAATACTCCACTTGAGCTTTTAGACATACTATAATATAGGGGGTAAACATATGCGACCGGAATTTCTATTTTCAAGCTTTCCTTTTATTGCGGGAAAGGAGATAACACTTTCACAAATATATGCCTCAGATTCTCATGGCATAGAAACACTTATAAGAGGTACTGAGTTTGAGAATTATGGTGTTAACGGATTTTTACGTGCAACAAATTCTGCATTTAGTGCAAAGGCTTATATTGTAATAGGTGTTTACATGAACACTAATTTAAATAAACTTATGGGAATACTAAAATTTTCTGATTTTGATTTTAGACTAAAAAGCATGGGTTTAAGTTTTTATTTTAATAAGGACTTTTCTGTACAAAATATTTGTTCTGTATTAGGACTTATAACTACACATCTTTTTGAGATGGTTGGCATAAACAGACTTTCATCAAAACTCAATTTTGAAAACCCTTCTTTTGAAACTGCACTTAACTTTTGTGGTTTTATAAAAGAGAGTGTTTTAAGAGAGGGATATTTAGATCCAAAATATGGACTTTTAAGCCCTGTTACTTATTCAATGCTAAAATCGGACTATGACCAATGTTTAGGTAGTGAGCTTATTCTAAAAGAGGGTGATATTAAAATTACCCGAATAGTAAGTGAAGATTTATCAAGCCTTCAAGGCTGGCTAACTGATTATAATATAGTAAACACCTGTTTTGGAAATGATGAGTTTTTTGATTTTCCAAAAATTGTTCAACATTTTTCTCCTTATATAATAAGTAGCAGTGAAACTCTTGCTTTTATAATTAAGCTTGAAAATTCTCCTATAGGATATATAGAAGCTACACCTATTACAAAAAAACTTATAAGTCATAATTTAGTAAATGTTAAATCTGCTTATAATATTAATGTTTTTATTGGAAATGAAGAAGATAGGGACAAGGGTTTTGGAAATCGTGCTATAAGAATACTTTCCTCTTATCTTTTAAAATCTTCTAAAGCAAGCATAGTATCTAATTTAATTGATAAAGATAACATGCAGGCTATTAATTCATTTTTAAAGGCTGGTTTTAAAAACAGAGGAACTACAGATAATTTTACACTTTTACAAAAAGACTGATTTGGAGATGAGTATGAGTCATTATTTTACAAACGACAAAGAGCTAAAAGAATGTGAAAAGGAACTTACTTTTTACTTTAATGGCGAAAAATGTATATTTAAGACAAATTCTGGTATGTTTTCAAATGACTACATTGACGAGGGCACTACAATCTTACTTAATAATATAAAAAGTTTAAGTGGAGATGTTTTAGACCTTGGTTGTGCTTATGGAGTTGTTGGGATTACTGCTTTAAAAAGCTTTAAAGAAATAACATCTCTCACTATGACAGATGTTAATTTAAGAGCGCTTGAATATGCAAAAATTAATTTAGAACTTAATGAAGTATTTGCAAGTGTTATACAAAGCGACAGTTTTGAAAACATTGATAAGAATTTTGATAATATAATTTTAAACCCACCAATACACGCAGGAAAGCAAGTTATATTTGATATGTACGAAAAAAGTTTTGAACATTTAAATGAAAACGGAAAACTCTTTATAGTAATAAGACAAAAGCACGGAGCAAAAAGCACTATTAAAAAACTTGAAGAGGTATTTAATAAAGTTAATATTTTATATAAAGAAAAAGGAGTTTTTGTTTTAGAGGCAGTTAAATAAATTAAAAATTGACTTATCATATGTAATTCTATATAATATATTTGTAGGTCACTACCATAAACGGTGGCCGGTTGCCCTCTCCCTAGAGGGTGTTTCTTTAAAATAAAATACCCTCAATCCAAAAAGGAAAGAGGGTGATTTGTATGACAGATTTTGAAATACTATCTATAGTAATTTTATTAATCAATTTAGTGGTTTTACTACTTATTAAATACATAGACAAAAAGAAATAACCGCCCCATCCCCATGTAGCGGTTAATTTTCTTTAGCTTATACTTGGGCAACCGTCTATCGGTAGTGCCTATGTTTATATTATATGATATGCATTATAAAATGTCAATATATCTAGCTTATTATACTTTTACTTTGTGTATAAATCATTTTAGAGTATTATTAGCAAACTAAAAAAACCGCCTTAACGGCGGTTTAATTTTTTATTATTTTATTCTTCCATATAGAGGAGCGTCTTCTGCTTTTTTTGGTAGAGTTGTTGGCTCTAGCGGTGCAGGACTAAATGGAAGCTCTGCTGTTTCAGAAATTTTTGGATTTGGTGCGCTGCCATAATTATGGTTATTGTTATGATAATTACTTCTTCCGCCACTTCTTTGGTGATTATTATTTCTGTTTCTATAGTTATTATTTCTTTGTCTGTTTCTTTGAACTCTTTGTTCATCAACTGGACCTATAACTACATGGCGGTTCATATCAAGACCTTCACTCCAAGATTTTGCACCTTCAACTTCTTGAACTGCTGTATGAATTATTCTTCTTTCATAAGGATTCATTGGTTCTAAGAAATTGTTTCTGCCTGTTTTTACAGATTTGATTGCTATTCTTTTTGCAAGGCTTTCAAGAGTTTCTTTTCTCTTTTCTCTAAAATCGCCTACATCAAGAGTAATTCTGTAATAGTTTTCTGTTTTTTGGTTTGCAACTAAAGAAGCAAGATATTGTAGTGCATCTAGCGTTTCTCCTCTATGCCCAATTATAAAACCTATATCTTCTCCGCTTAATTTAATTTCTGCATTGTCTTCATTTTCTTCAATCTCAATAGTAATATTATCAAGTCCCATTTTTGATAATACTAATTTTAAATAGTCTGCTGCACCTTGTGTAACAGATTCATCCAGTATTACTTTTACTTTTGCTGGATTTCCACCAAAAAGCCCAAAAGTCTTTTTAGTTGGCATTTCTATAATTTCATATTTTGCATCAGCTATGGATATTCCAAGCTCTTTGCATGCATTTTCCAGTGCAATTTCAACACTGTCGCCTGTTGCGATAATTTCTTTTACTGACATTCTATAAACCTCCTTATAGATTTAAACTACTTTTAAAGTTCTATTATTTTTTATTACCCATATAGTCATTAGAACTTTTATTTCCCTTAGATGTCTTCTTTTTTGCCGCATTTGTTTTTGATTTTGTTAGTTGTTTTTGGGTTGCCGCTTCTGCTTGAGATTGAATTTTTTGTGCTATTTGATTTTGCACATTTGCGGGTAGTGGTTTTATATTTTGTTCAGATAGTTCCAAACTTACAAATTTTCGTGCCTCATTCATTGCCGCTACGTGTTGAGGGCTGAAAAATTTTGCCATTAATACTGATTGTGCACATTGAATTGCATTTGAACATACCCAGTATATACCAACAGCTGCAGGCATAATATATGCCCAGTAAGCAGTGATGAATGCCATACCGTACATCATGTATTTCATGCAACCAACTTGTTTTACATTTGATGTTCTGCTTATTAAGAACTGCATACCCCATGAGCTTAAAAGTGATAACACAGGTACTATCCATAAAAAAGATAGAAGTGAAGCGCCTTGAGGAGTTGATAATAAATCAAGTCCTAAAAATGTAAAACCGTCTGCAAATGACTCAATTTTTTCAACATCACTTGCTGAAAACATTGTCATTGAAGATTTAAGCTCGTCCCAGTTTCTTATAATTTGAAGTTCTGTATATTGATTTGATGATACAAGACCTGGTAGTCTTGTTAAATAATCAATAGCTTTATCTACTGTTTCACCTGCAATATGTAATGTGTTTCTTAAAGGTGATGTAACTGAGTAGAAAATACCAAACATAATAGGTATTGGTATAAGTGATGTAAGACAACCGCCACCGGGTGTTACACCTTCTTTTTGATAAAGTTCTTGTACTTCTCTTGTGTATCTAGCCCTGTCATTTCCACAACGTTTTTGTATCTCTTTTTGCTTTTCAGAAAGTCTTGACTGTCCTGACATGCTTCTGTGAGATTTCAAACTAAATGGGAATAAACATGCTTTTACAATTATTGTAAATATAATTATTGATATACCATAGTTGTTAAATATAGTATATAAAAACCAAAGTAAATAACCTAGTATACTGCCGAAAAAATTAAAAATATCCAAACTGATTAACTCCTTTTAAGAGGTTTTTTTAGGTGGTACGGGATCATATCCACCTTTTGAAAAAGGATTACATCTAAGTATCCTCCAAAGTGTCATAAACCCGCCTTTAAAAGCGCCGAAACGCTCAATTGCAGTAAGTCCATACTGCGAACATGTAGGCATGTATCTACAAGAAGAATAAGCTTTTTTATTTGATATATGTTTTCTGTAAAATTTAATTAAAAAAATAAATACAGTTTTCATAACTTATTCCTCTAAAATTTCAAGTTTTTTAAAATTTCTTTTTAGCTCTATTAAAATATCATCACTTTTTAAATAAGGAGTTCTTCCCCTTGCAACAAGTACTATGTCATACCCATTTTTTAAATGTGGCAAAATACTTAAAAAAGCTTCTCTCATAATTCTTCTGCTTCTGTTTCTTTTAACAGCATTTCCAATTTTTTTAGAAGTAGTCATGCCAAAACGTATATTATTTGTTCTGTTTTTTAAAACATAAAGGACATACTTTTTAGAAACAATATTTTTTCCTTTTATATATATCCTTTTATAATCTCTGTTTTGACATAAACTATTTATGTTTTTCATAACTAAAAATCTACTCCTAAAACAAATAAAAAACCAAAACAAAGAAAGGTCACGCTTTGGTGACCTTAAGGCATTTATCAGTAAGATAAGCGTGCTCTTCCTTTTGCTCTGCGGCGTGCTAATACTTTACGACCGTTTTTATCTGCCATTCTTTTTCTAAAACCATGCTCTTTCTTTCTATGGAGCTTCTTAGGCTGATATGTTCTCAGCATATTAAAACCCTCCTTTCGGGACATTTCCTTACAAGTTAGAATTATAACTTAAACACTATACTTATGTCAACAATAAATTTAGTAAATTATTAAATATATTTTATCTTTTACAAAAAAAATACAATAATTTCGCATTTTCTAATAATTTATATAGAATAAATTGTGATATAAGTTAAGTGTAACACAATATAATGTGATTTTAATTATTTATTTAATTATACATTCTTTTTTACATATTTTCTTCCTAAAAAGAATATTAAATGATAAATTTATTAAAATAATAATAAAAAAAAATTTTTGGCTTAAATATTTGAAATTATATGTGTTTTATGTTATAATTCCTGTATATATATCAAGTAATGTAGAAATTTGTTAAATATGAGGAGTATTAATAATGGAATCTTTTTCTCAAGCGTGGGAGCTTATTTGTAAGCATTGTAAATCAAAAATAACTGACATAGCATATACAACGTGGTTTAAAGACTTAATTCCTTTGTCTTTAGACTTTGAAAATGGTATAGCTGTTATAGAGGCACCAAACGGTTTTCATAAACAAACTATATTAAGATGTTATACAGAACTTCTTAATGAAGCATTTGAAGTAGTTTTTGGTGGCACTATAGATTATAAAATTTGTGTGCATGAAGAAATTGTTGAAGAGGAAAATAAAAGGAAAAAAGCTGCGTCTGAGCATTATGATTTGACTTTTAACACATTTATAGTTGGAAGTTCAAATAAATTTGCGCACGCTGCTTGTGTTGCTGTTGCTGAAAGACCGGCAGATGTTTATAATCCTCTTTTTATTTATGGAAATTCAGGACTTGGAAAAACTCATCTGCTCAATGCTATATCAGCAGAAATTGAAAAAAAATATCCTAATAAAGTTATAGTGTATGTTAAAGGCGATGAATTTACAAACGAGCTTATTGATGCCATTCAAAGAGGTACTACTTTAAGCTTTAAAGAAAAATATAGAAAAGCTGATGTTCTTTTAATGGACGATATTCAGTTTATAGCAGGTAGAGAGAGTACTCAGGAAGAATTTTTCCATACATTTAATACTCTTTATGAATCAAGAAAACAAATAATTCTTACATCTGATAGACCTTCTAAAGATATTGCAACTTTGGAAGACAGACTTAAAACAAGATTTCAACAAGGACTTACTGCGGACATTCAGCCACCCGATTATGAAACAAGAATTGCTATTATTAAAAGAAAAGCGGCAATACTTGATATGGACTTGCCTGATTCTGTTTGCGAATATATTGCAAATAAAATTAAAAGTAATATAAGACAGCTTGAAGGTGTTGTTAAAAAAATTAAGGCTTATCAGCTTTTAGATGGCAAAAACCCAGGAATTGCAACAGCACAAAACGCTATAAGTGATATATTTAGTGATGAAGAACCAACACCTGTAACGGTTGAAAAAATTATAGATTATGTATCAAAAGCTTATTCTTGTACAAAAGAAGACATTTTATCACCTAAAC
>CAYJJB010000056.1:8354-11694 GCA_964370405.1 uncultured Eubacteriales bacterium
AAGTATGTAGCTATATTATACGTGAAGTAACGCAAATTACAGTAAAAGAAATAGGAGAGATACTTGGAAGAGATCACTCTACTGTAGTTTATGCAATACAAAAGGTGGAAAAAAGCATAAATAAGGATCCATCTTTAAAAGCAAGTATAAGTGATATAGTAAAAAATGTAAAAGCAAGGTGATTTTTTGCCGTAAAATTTTCAACAAATCTTTAGTTTTCAACATTTAAGTTTTAAACATCATTGTTTAAACTTTAAATCTTTAAACATCGTAAACAATTTATTAACAAGTATAAATTGAAAATTAACAGGGGATAAAGCCATATAAAATATAGCTTTTTTAAAACTTTAAACATATTAACAGCCCCTACTACTACAGCTAAATTAATATATTTATATAAAAGATATTTTAAATAAATCTTTTTAAAAACCACAGTTTTTAATTTTTTTGAATGTTTAAAATATTTTATAATGAAATGGAGTACAAAATAAATGAAATTTTCTATACACAAAAAAGTATTAAGTGAAGCACTGTCAAATATTCAAAGAGCAGTTTCAACAAAAACTTCTATACCTTCTTTAGAGGGTATTCTTATGGTAGCTAAAAAAGATGTGCTTGTTCTTACAGCTTATGACTTAGAACTTGTTATGCAAGTAAATATTTTGGCAGATATTATAGAAGAGGGAACTACTGTACTAAATGCAAAACTATTTTTAGAAATAGTAAGAAAATCTCCTGCAGAGCAAATTGATATTTTTGTAAATGAGAAAAACATGGCAAATATTAAAAGCGGAAGCAGTAATTTTAACATAGTAGGAATAGACCCAGAAGAATTTCCTGATTTACCTGAAATTGAAAATATGAATAAAATCACACTTGATGGCGAAATTTTACAAAGTATGATAAGACAAACAATTTTTGCTGTATCTGAAAGTGACACAAAACCTATACATCAAGGAAGCTTATTTGTTATTGAAGGCGGAGTGTTTGACCTTGTTTCTGTAGATGGATATAGACTTGCAGTTAGAACAGAAAATGTTAAATGTGAAGAAAACACAAGTTTTGTTGTTCCCGGTAAGACTTTAAATGAAATTTTAAAGCTTTGCGAAGATGATAGTGTTGAAATTTTTTCATCAAGAAGACTTATTATGTTCAAAATTAGAAATTACACTATAATTTCTCCTGTTTTAGAAGGTGAATTTTTAGATTATAAAGCGGCTATTCCAAAAACACAAACTACTAGTGTGCTTGTAAATACAAGAAAATTCATTGAAAGTACAGAGCGTGTTTCGCTTTTAATTTCAGAAAGACTTAAAAGCCCTGTAAAATGTGTGTTTGAAGATAATAATATTCATCTATTTTGTACAACAGCTCTAGGACGTGCGACTGATGAAGTTGAATGTGAAATTGACGGAAATAAAATTGAGATTGGATTTAATAATAAATATTTACTTGATGCACTTAAAAATTGTGAATGTGATGAAGTTGAAATTTTGCTTAATGGTTCTTTAAGCCCTATGGTTATAAAACCAAGAGAAGGCCAAGATTTTACATTTTTAGTGCTTCCTGTTAGGTTATAATGGTGAAATGATGGATGATAAAGTTATAATAAATACTGAATTTATAAGACTTGATAATATGCTTAAGCTTTCAGGTGCTGTAATGACAGGTGGAATTGCAAAACAAATAGTACAAATGGGACTTGTAAAAGTAAATGGTGAAGTTTGCACTATGCGTGGTAAAAAAATGAGAAATGGTGATGTTTTTGAAATTAAAGGACAAACTTGTATCTTAATTTCAGAAACTGACTGAGTTTTATATGTATATAAATAAAATTAAATTAGAAAATTTTAGAAATTTAGATGACTGTGAATTAGAGATATCAAATGGAGTTAATATAATTTATGGAAATAATGCTCAGGGCAAAACAAATTTTCTTGAGGCTTTTTGGCTTTTTACAGGTGGCCATTCTTTTAGAGGTAATAAAGATTTTGAGCTTATTAAGCTTCAAAATGGTAAAAACTTAAAAAAAGCAAGCCTTAAAGCAAATTTTGTAAGTGGTGAGCGTGATCAGTGGGCAATTTTAAATATTGAAAAAGGCAAAAGAAACTCTGTAATAAATGGTATTGAAAAAAAAACAGGCTCTGCCCTTGTGGGAAAAATTTGCGCTGTAATATTTTCGCCAGAGCATTTAAGCCTTATAAAAGATGGTCCTTCTAACAGAAGAAATTTTATAGACGGCGCAATATGTCAGATAAATCCGTCTTATACTAAGATTTTATATAGGTATAATAGAACTTTAGGGCAAAGAAATGCGTTATTAAAAGAAATAGCTAAAAATCCTGCATTTGAAAGTAGTTTAGATGTTTGGGATGAATATTTAATTAAATATGGCATGGAAATTATTAAAAAAAGGATTAAATATATAAAATCTTTATCTCCTTTTGTTTTAGATATATATAAAGGAATATCTGAAAGTAAAGAGGAACTTACAATAAATTATTCTCCTTTGGGAATAAGTAAAGAATTGATTGAAAATAAAGAAGAAATTGAAAAATATTATTTCGAATCTGTAAAAAAGGCAAGAATGTCTGATATTAGACAAAGTGTAACATCAGTGGGGCCTCACAGGGACGATATAAATATATATATAAATGATTTTTTGGCAAGAACCTATGGCTCGCAGGGTCAGCAAAGAAGTGCAGTTTTGGCACTAAAACTTGGTGAAGCTGATGTTTTAGAGAAAAATATAGGGGAAGAGCCTATAATTTTGCTTGATGATGTTATGAGTGAGCTTGATAATTTTAGACAAAATTACATTTTAAATCATTTAAAGAAAAGACAAATTTTTATTAGTTGCTGTAATGAAGAAAGCGTGAATCTTTTAAAAGAAGGTAAAAAGTTTTATGTAGAAAATGGCAGTATAGTAAAAATGTAGGAGAAATTATGTATCTTCATTTAGGAAATGAAACAGTTGTAAATACTGAGGATATAATGGGAATTTTTGACTTAGAAAGTTCTTCAGTGTCACGGCATACAAAGAAATATTTAAGGGAAATTCAAAAGGCTAAAAAGGTAATTAATGTGTCTTTAGAGCTTCCAAAATCTTATATTGTCTGTGTAAAAGACGGCAAAGAAGTAGTGTATATATGCCAAATATCTTCGCAAACTTTAATTAAAAGATTAAATTATAAATTTTCTTGAAAGGAAAAAATATATGAAATATATAGGAATACCTACCTGCCCTTATTGCAAAAAAAGAGTTAATTTATTAAGGGTGTGGTCTCTTAAAAAACACGGGGAATTTATGTGCCCTAGGTGCAAAGGAATATCAAATATT
>CAYJJB010000057.1:0-11637 GCA_964370405.1 uncultured Eubacteriales bacterium
TTTCAAGTTATTTTTAAGTAAAATTTGATTATATTACAAATTTTCCTCATAAACCGCCCAGTCATAGTCCCTTAATGCACCTTTAGATGAGAGTTTTGGGTAGTCTAGTTGTCTTAAAACCTCATAAGTTGCAATGGCAACAGAATTTGATAAATTTAAACTTCTTGCATTTTCAAGCATTGGTATTCTCACTGTAGTGTCTGGATTTTCAAACAGCAATTTTTCAGGAAGCCCTGCTGTTTCTTTTCCAAAAAACAAATAGACATCTTCAGGATATTTTATATCCGTATGCCTTTGTTTTGCTTTTGTAGAAAAATAGTAAAAATTTCCTTGGTTTTTAAGGAAAAATTCTTCCAAACTATCATAGTAACTAATGTCAAGCATAAACCAGTAGTCAAGTCCTGCTCGCTTTAATTTTTTATCATCAATTTTAAAACCCATGGGCCCTACAAGGTGAAGTCTTGCACCGGTTGCTGCACAGGTTCTGGCGACATTGCCAGTATTTTGTGGAATTTCAGGTTCCACCATTACAATATTAAGTGTTGCCAAAATTTTCAAATCCTTTCTTTTTTTAAAGTACTGATAAAGGGGAAATATATAAATGACGGTTACCGTACTTTTACTAAAAACCGCACTAATTTTATGGAGGTATTCTCTGATGGCTAAAACAACTATGAAAATGGCAAAAGGCGTCGGCATAGGCATGATAACAGGCGCCACCGCACTTGCCGTAGGTTCTATGATGATGAAAAACAAAAAGACAAATGTTAAAAAAATGAAAAAGTCTGCCGGACGTGCAGTGCACACAGTGGGTGAACTGATAAACGGCGTTGAGTCTATGCTAAGCTAATTTAAGAAAAACACATGGGCGGATTTTATATCCGCCCGTTTGTTTAATAAAATTTACCTATAGTTAAAATTAGCAATTAACAGTTTTTTAGTTATTCACCTTTTTATAAAGCATTCCGCTAAAGTAGTCATCATCTTTCCACTCGCCAGAATAAACCACTTCTCCATTTTCATCAAATTCTGTTCCAAAGCCATGTCTTTTTCCGTTTTTCCAGTGACCATTATAAATAAGTTTGCCTTCCTTATTAAATAAAGCACCATAACTTATTTTATCATCTTTATAATCACCCACAAAAACAGATAAATTATCAGGCTTTAACGAAAGGCCAAAACCTTGTTTTTTACCCTCTTTTATCTGACCGAAGTATCTAAGATCACCTTTAACATCAAACAGTGCAACATTTTTCCCAGATTTTCCATTTTGCCAATTTGTGATATGCATAGCCTTATCACTTTCTCTAAAAGAGACACCAGTACCATTTTTTATATCATTTTCAAAATTGCCTACATAACTTAAATTGCCATTTTTATAATAAGACACACCAAACCCGTCTTTTTTACCATCTTTATAAATACCGTCAAATGTAGTAAGACCGCTCATTTGCGAGGTTCGCCCTCTTCCATGCCTTTGACCTGATTTAAGCTCTCCACAGTACAGATACTTTTCATTTCCTACTGAAATAACACTCTCTGTATTTTTTTGCACTATTTGAACATTTTCTGATATATTCTTCTCTCTGCCTTCACTAGAAACCTGCGGAGGCTCGTCTTCATTTTTTATATATCTTATCTCTTCTTCATGTGAAAGCTCTAAAAATTCAGAACTTTCTTCACTGTCATCTAAAATTTGAGGAACAACGCTAAACTGAGTTTCATTTTGATTTGTTTTACTATCATCAAAACTTTCAACTTCCAGTGTTAAATCCTCTTCTAAAATAACCGCCTCTTCAAGCATTAAATGCTCATATTCTCTATCAAGTTGTTCATCAATTGCTAAAACTTCATCTTCTGCAGCTTGATTTTCAAAATCGTCTATTTCTTCATCGGGCAAATCTTCAGCTTGAATGTCAAGTTGTGGTGCTTCACTATTTTCAAACTCTTCAAATTCCTCATCTTTTGTTTCACTAACAGAAGTAAAGCTCTCTTCATTCCAATTTGGAATTTGAGCCAATTTTTCAAGATTTATATTCTCCATTGCGTCCACTCTAAATTTACTTTCGCTGTCGCTACAATAGCAAAAGTCGCCTTTATTTGTGGCAACAAGCACATATGATTTTCCATGAAGTGAGTCTATAAAACTTTGCTCAACCGTACCCTCATTATATTCTACAGGATAAAGTGTTTGACTGCTATAATTTTTGAGAGTTTTATTGTATGTAAATTTTTCTATTGCATTTGTTCTTGTGGATGGCTTTAAAATTACAAGTGCATTTTTTAGGTCATCAAACTCAAAATATTCAGTTTTTATCCACCTTAAATTTTCATCATAATGAATTTTGCCACAGATGTTATTATTCAAATCTCTGCGCAAAACAACAAAGGATTTACCAAATCTAAAGGCTTCCTCCATATGAATATCATCAACAATTTTTTTAAATCTTACAGAGCGTTTTTTCATAAGCCCCTTAGTTTTACTTTTAAAACCCATATATTCGCCCAAAACATTAAGTTTTGTGGTTTTTTGATCTGACTCATAAAAGTTTTTCCTAAGCGTACTAAGTTCTCCACGAAAGTTTTGAACAGATTCTAAATCCGATAAACACACATAATATGTATCATTATTCATAAAATTATTTGAAACTTTTGTGCCCGCATTTTCGACATTACTCATAAACACCCATCCTTTCACGGCTATATAAATACATTTTACCACATTTTTTTAAAAATGCAAAACAAAATTAAAAGTATTGCAAATTTCTTTATTTGTGATATTATAACAATAAAATAATTGTATCATACAAACGCCAAAACCACTGGCGGGAATGGAGAAAAAATGAATATACAACAAGAATTTTTAGACAGTGTCGTGTCATGGCTTATTGAAACTGGATTAAAACTTGCCGTTTCACTTGCCATACTAATAATAGGTTTTTGGGTAACTAAATTAATTGTAAAACAAATTAGAAAGTCACTACTAAAAACAAAAAAGCTTGATGAAACCGCAGTAAGTTTTATCTCCTCTGTTTTAAGAGTTGTTTTTATGATTATAATAATCTTTACAGCCTTAGGCCAGCTTGTAGAAATTAGCAGCATGGTAACCACATTAGGCGCAGTGGGACTTACCGCAAGTTTTGCACTGCAAGGTAGCCTTGGAAATTTTGTAAGCGGAATACAGGTTATTTTTTCAAAACCATTTGTAGCTGGAGATTTTTTATACATTGGTGACTTCACAGGTACTGTTAAAACCATAGATGTTTTAAACACAAAACTTGTAACCCCTGATAACAAAGAAATAATTGTACCAAATTCTAAAATGATATCCGACATAGTAGTAAATTACAGCTCTCAAAAGTTTAGGCGAATTGATTTATCTTACGGCATAGCTTACTCATCAAATATAGATAAAGCAAAAGAGCTTGTACAAAATATAATAGAAAAAAACGAATTAATTTTAAAAGAACCAGAATACGTGGTGGCTGTAGGAAAATTAAATGATAGCAGTGTTGAGATTGTTGTGCAAGTTTGGACGCTTTGCGATGATTATTGGAATGTGTACTTTAATATGCAAGAAACGGTCAAAAAATGCTTTGACGAAAACAGCATAGAAATACCATTCCCACAGCTTTCAATTCATTCAAAATAAAAAGGAGTATTATGTTGTGAAACACAGCTCAAAAAACAATAAAGGCTTTACTATTGTTGAACTAATTATAGTAATTGCAATAATTGCAGTTTTATCCGCAACTCTTTTGCCACAGTACTTAAAATTTATAGAAGAGTCGGAACAAACTTCTGATTTAAGCATAGCTAATACAATTGTGGACGCAGCGACACTTGCCATAATTTCACCATCAACTTCAATTCCTCCAGGGTATTATATTGAAGTTTTGTGGACTGCTGGTGCCGATGCCCAAAAAAATAATTATGAGGGGCTAGTTCTTGTTCGCACCCCAATGCGAAGCTCTTCATTTAATTCAAGAAGTGACTTGCTTCCACTTAAAGATGATGCTTTAATAAAAGAATATGCTCAGTCTTTAATCAGTTTACTTGGAGAAACAGCACTTCCTGCAACCGGGCACGGAAATTTAAGCACTGGATATGTGTCTTTTGTAGGTTATCCTAAATCAAATCTTGCAAAAGAGGCGGCACTCGGTTTTCATATTAATACCACAACAGGAGAAGTTGTGCTTGCAACATGGAGTGGCAATGGCGATGTGAACAAATGGCTGGAGCTTGGCTTGGCGGTCGGTAAAGCCGAGTAATTAAATTTAAAAACAATACAACCGCAAAAAATCAGACTTCCGTTTGATTTTTTGCGGTTGTTAAATTTAATACTAAAAATTTTAAAACCAAGTTTATTATTTTTTAAAGTAATTTTTAATTGCATTAAACGTTTCTGCGCTTATAACATGCTCCATTTTGCATGCATCAGCTGCTGCAACTTCTTCACTTACTCCCATTTCTGTTAAAAGCTCTGTAATCACAAGATGCCTTTCATGCATTTTCTCTGCAATTTCTCTTCCACTTTCTAGTAGCTTTATGTTATTATCAGGCTCAACTTCAATATACCCATTCTCTCTTAACTGCTTCATTGCAACACTGACACTCGCCTTAGTAAATCCAAGTTCATTTGCAATATCTACCGCTCTAACAAAGCCTTTTCTTTTTGTAATTACAAGTATTGTTTCTAAATAATTTTCAGAAGATTCTAATAATTTCATAAATTTCACCCCAAGCTATTTAATCTATATTATTATAACATATCAAAACGCACTGTCAATACTTATGTCAAATAAGCTTTAGTCAGTTTGTATAATTAAATAAAATCATCACAATATATATATATCTTTAATTTGTATTTTGAGGTGATGTATTTATGAAAATGTATACAAAAGAAGAATATAAAAAACTGACAGGCAGTGCTTCAAAAAACTCACCTATAATAAAAAACTGCCTCAATGCTTTTTTATTTGGCGGCGGCATATGCACTTTAGGTCAAGTTTTTTTTAGTTTATATTCATACTTAAACTTTGATGAAAAAACTGCACGCACATTTGTATCAGTAACTCTAATATTTCTTTCTGCCATACTTACAGCTTTTGGCATATATGATAAAATTGCAAAAAGAGCAGGTGCTGGAACACTGGTCCCAATCACGGGTTTTGCAAATTCGGTAGTTGCACCGGCTATGGAATTTAAACAAGAAGGCGTTGTAACAGGTCTTGGTGTAAAAATGTTTTTTGTATCAGGTCCAGTTATAGTCTTTGGTATTTCTCTCTCTGTTTTATATGGAATAATTTTATTCTTCATTAAATTTTTTGGAGGTGAAATAGCTTGAAACAACTTGGAAATTACACCTTAATTCCCGAGCACTGCCCCAGCATTATTTCTTACGCTTCAATTGTTGGAAACAAAGAGGCAAATGGGCCTTTTGGTAAATATTTTGACCAAAGCATAAGCGATTCTTACATTGGGATGAAAAGTTATGAAAAAGCCGAGGCTAAGCTGCAGACAGAGGCTGTACAAATTGCCCTTAGAAAAGGTGCGCTTGATGCAAAAGAAATCGACATGGTTTTTGCAGGCGATTTGCTAAACCAATGCATATCTTCAATTTTTGGTATGAGGAGCTTTGAAATTCCCTTTTTAGGTCAATTTG
Source organism: uncultured Eubacteriales bacterium (assembly GCA_964370405.1). Taxonomy (GTDB): domain Bacteria; phylum Bacillota; class Clostridia; order Oscillospirales; family Acutalibacteraceae; genus SIG603. The sequence goes on from CAYJJB010000057.1 coordinate 5,666, forward strand.
GTGCTTGTTCAACCATGGCACAAACTTTGCTTTTATCAAGCATTATGGTAGACTGCGGTGCTGCAAAACACAGTATAGCCGTAACATCTTCACATTTTTGCACAGCTGAGAGGCAGTTTAGGCTCCCTTTAGAATACGGTGGACAAAGAGCGCCCACTGCACAGTGGACCGCAACAGGCGCAGGTGCTGTGATAGTGGGCAAAAATGGCAATGTTAAAATAACTAAACTCCTTGCAGGAAAAATTGTTGACCTTGGCATTACCGACAGTACAAATATGGGTGCTGCAATGGCTCCTGCTGCCGCCACAAGCATTTATCATTTTTTTAATGACACCAAAGCAAATCCTGATAATTACGATGCTATTTTCACAGGTGATTTAGGAATTATTGGCAGTGAACTTTTGTTAAATATTCTAAAGAAGAACAATATTGATATAAGTAAAAATCACAAAGACTGCGGAGTTTTAATGTATGATATTAAAAAGCAAGATGCTCACAGTGGCAGTTCAGGTTGTGGTTGCAGTGCAGCAATTTTGTGTGGATACATTTTAAAACAATTAGAAAAGAAAAGTTTTAATAAAGTCTTATTTTGCGCAACAGGTGCACTTATGTCATCAACCTCTTCACAACAAGGCGAAAGCATTCCTGGTGTTTGCCACATTGTGGAACTTACCTCATCATAGCCGAGCGCATATAATCCCACCCATTTGCCAGAAAACGGGTTTGGTTTATATGCGCTCGGCTGGCCCGCTAAACCACTGTTGTTCCAGGATAGTACCAATTTAGTATTTCTATATAGTCTGCGCCCTCAAACGCCATATACATTGCACCCGTTTGGCTCATTCCCACTCCATGACCATAGCCCTTTACACTAAAAACAAAACCTGTTTGATTTGCCTCTACTTCAAAAGATGTGCTTTTAAGCGAAAATGCACTCCTCGCCTCATCACCTGTAATTGTAAATCCACATATTTTTATACTTTTCACTCCACCACCTAAAGTGTAGGTTATATCAGTAAACCAGTCTTTTGTATCAAGCGAAAAATCAAATCTTCCATCTGGCCATCTAGTTGTAACAATTTGCTCTATCTCTTCTTTACTAATATTTACTTTAGACTCATAATTTGTTGAAAGTGTATCATATGGACTTGCAACGCTCACTAAGTATGGATAATCCTCTCCACCCCATACATCTTTAGCATCTTCTGTCTTGCCGTTTGATACTGCAAAATATGAGGTGCATGCAAGAGAGCTATCATATATGACATTTTTATCCCCTACCTCTTCAATTACCACATTTACTTTTTCTTCATACTCTACCGCCTTGTCACCCCATGAATTTATTATTTCTTCTTTTGGTTTATATATTGATGCCATAGAAGAATTCCATACTATGTCATACTCATTTTGTGCATTTTCTTCTCGTAAAAGACTATAGTATGTATTTGCTGCAACAAGCTGTGCCTTTAAAGCTTCAACCGGTGCGTCTGGCGACATTTCACACATTGTCGTGCAAAATAAAAACTCGTCCTGACCTACAACACTTATCTCATTGGTGAATTCATCAAACAGTCTAAAATTTTCACTGTCGTAATCTAAATCAATTTTTGATAATGTTTCTACAAATTTTGGCTCTTTTGCATTTTTAAGTGCCTCTTCCATTTTCATTTCATTTTGAATAGATAATGCAAAAGACATTGGAATTAGTGTCAAAACCAAATAGGCAATCAGCAAATACAGTATAACAAATCTCATTTTCTTCATTTTTATTTTTTCCTCCTGATATTTTAAATTTTTCGCCGATAAAGAAAGATTATTTAACACAAATTTCATAATTAAGATAAAAAGCCTGCTTTTTTGGCAAAAAAACCTTTAAAAATGAAAGTTAAATGTAAATTCATTGCAAAACGCTTGACTTTAATTTCCTTTTAGGCTAAAATAATATTAATATATTATATGAGAAAGGAAGGTTTTTTAGTATGAAAAATGAAGTGCTTACTAAAAATGATGAAAAAGCCATACAAGAGCTTTGCAAGCAATATGAGGTTAATAACAAAATTTCAAAAGAAGAGTACATAAAATATGAAGTAAAAAGAGGCTTGCGACACGAAAGCGGTGCAGGTGTTATGGCAGGGCTTACCAGAATTTGTAATGTTCACGGATACGCAATTGAAGACGGGGAAAGAGTGCCAAAAGAAGGCAGACTTACATACAGGGGAATAAATATTATCGACATTATAGAAGGTTGTACAAAAGAGAGAAGGTATTCTTTTGAAGAAACCGTATGGCTTTTGCTTTTTGGTTTTTTACCAAATGAAGAGCAATATAACAAGATGAGTGACCTTTTAAGAGAAAATAGAGAGCTTCCACCATATTTTGTGGAAGATGTTATAATGAAAAATCCATCAAAAGACTTAATGAATAAAATTGCCAGAGGTGTTTTAACTCTTTATTCTTATGATGATAGCGCAGAAGATTTGTCAATTGAAAACAACATGATTCAAAGCATTTCACTTATTGCAAAAATCCCTTCTATTATGACTTATGCATATCAAGTTAAAAGACGTCATTTTGATAAGCAAAGTATGTTTTTACATCCATTTGATGAAAAACATTTTACGGCCCAGGCAATACTTAACTCAGTTCGTGAGGACAGAGGGTTTACCGAAGACGAGGCAAAACTGCTTGATTTATGCCTTACTCTTCACGCAGAACATGGTGGCGGTAACAACTCAACATTTACATCAAGAGTTTTATCTTCTTCTGAAACAGATATTTATTCAACAATTTCTGCGGCCATTGGTTCTTTAAAAGGATTAAGACATGGTGGCGCAAACTATAAAGTTCATAGCATGATGGAAGATATTAAAGAAAATGTTAAAAACTGGGAAAGCGACGACGAAATTGAAGCTTACCTTGAAAAAATAATTAATAAAGAAGTTGGCGATAAAAGCGGACTTATTTACGGTGTGGGTCACGCAGTTTACACAGTATCTGACCCTAGGGCGATTATTTTAAAAACAAAAGCAAGAGAACTTGCAAAATCAAAAGGCTTTGAAGCTGAGTTTTCATTATTTGAAAGAATTGAAGCCATGGCACCTGAGGCGTTTTTAAGAGCTAAGAAAAGCGACAAAGTAATTTCTGCAAATGTTGACTTTTACTCAGGTCTTGTTTACAGAATGCTTGGAATACCACAAGATTTATTTACACCTTTATTTGCAGTTGCAAGAACAGCAGGTTGGTGTGCACATAGAATTGAAGAGATGCTTACAGGCGGAAGAATTATAAGACCTGCCTACAGAGCACTGCCAAACCCAAAACCATATTTAGGTATGGATCAAAGATAAATAAAGTGCTGTCATCATTTTTTGATGACAGCACTTTTTTATTCCTTATTTGATTTTATATACATATTGCGTGAAACTATCATAGGGTTTCCGTTTGAAAATTCGTTATTTAAAAAATAGTAATATGTGCCTGGCGCTATGATACCTGTAACTATTGTGTTAATTCCACTTGCACGCAAAATATCGTCTGCAAACTTTACACAGTTGGTGCCAAGTGCCCAGTAGTATTTGTAAGAACCTTTTCTAAATTTATAAAACTGTGCATTTGTATTTTTATAAAGCAAACTTGCATAGTCATCAATTTTTTCTTTTTCTTCATCGCTCTTTGCTCTTTCAAGTTTACAATGCCATTTATAAGCATGTTTTGTTATTTTTTCATATCCTTTTTTCATTTTCTCTATTTCTTCATCACTTAAAACCAGTCCAAAACCTACAAGCATTTCATCATTTTTAAGCTTGCAAAAATCAATATATTTATCTTTGCCCTCTACAGTATATAAAACACCGTGCCCCATTGATCCACCAAATTTTAAGCTGTCTGTGTCGTATATTCCATAGCAATATACTGTGTCATTAATCGCTAAGTCAACATGCCCGCTAATTCCTGAAATTCTGTCTGCCACGTGCACAAAAACTTCTACATTTGGCTTTTCATCACTTCTCTTTACTGAAAGATCCTGCTCTTCAACCTTACTTGTTTTAAAAAATGCGTTTACATCATTTAAAAGTCTTAACGGAATAAAAGCAGTTATTAGTGTTGGCGGTGTAATTCTTATCTTGCTTTTTAATCGGTTTTTCTTAGGATTTGGAATTGCAGAAGAAAGTCCATCTAAAAAGCTTGCAAAAGACGAAATAATTAAATACACTGCTACTACATCTGCTACTGCAACTGCGTCAAATCCAAAATAAAATGCAAAAAACAAATTTATGATAGCCGTCAACAAATATCTAAAAGGTGCCGACGTTTTCTCTTTTCTGTACTGCAAAAAACTTATAAAATTACTAATGCATATCACTGAGACCCAAAAAATTAGAATTATTTGAAAAATTAGACCTGTAATATGAAAATTAAAAGTTAAGGCAATAATTATTAAGACAAAAACTGTAAGCTTAATAATTTTATCCGCCTTCTCTTTTTTTATTTTAGTACTTAAAACTTCAAATAAAAGTATAATTGAGCTAATTGCAAAATATATGACCAACAAGTTTGAAACCTGATTTAAAACAAAATCCCTATTAACAAATAGTAATATGCCAACTGTCAAACTAATTATGCACTGCGCAAAAATGCTTATACTTTTAGTGTATGCGCTCAAAAATCTGCTCACTTTTTCTACATTTACACTTTTTTTCATATTTAGCTTTCCTTATCTTTTTTCTTTTATATATTCATAATATCTGAAAATTTAGCTTTGGTCAAGAATTTTGCAATTTAACAAATTTAAGGCATAAGTCTTTTTGTGACTTTTACTAAAAAATCCTTTAATATTACAGATTATTTTTTAACTCAATTAAAAATTTTCTATTTATTTAAGCCACAATTTATGTTATTATTAATCTACATTTAATTTTAATTTTCAATTTATACTGTATTTAAGTATAAATTTTTACTATATAAAAGAGAGGGATTTTCCCATGAATATACGTACAGCAGGCATTACTGCCTGTATAGCCGCCGTCCTTGTCATTGGACTTAGAGTGGCTGATTTCTTGTTTTTTTTCGACAAAAGTGTCGGTTTTTTTACAAATTTCGAGTTTTTATCCTCAATTGGTTTATTATTATGCCTTATCGTTTTAGTGATAAGAACGGTTGTTGCCGTGCGGCAAAAAATCCAGATTTCAACTTATAAAGAGGGCAAAAGCATACCGCTTGCCATATCTTATCTCATCAGTGCTCTTGGGCTTTCAGCTGGTTCTTGGCTTATGTATGTATCATATGCTAAAGACTGCTTAAACACATCTATCACAGTAAATGACTTACCTGATTTAAGGGTTCCTTTTATAATTGCATCGCTAGTTTTTGCACTTTACAGCATTTTTAGCTCTGTAATTTATTTTATGGGAAAAGACCATATTTTTGTAAAGTATCAGCTTTTAGAGCTAATTCCATCTTTATGGGGACTTTTATTTGTGTCATTTATTTTCATAAAATATTCTGTATCCATTTTCCCTATTGAAAATGCTTATGTTTTGCTAAGTGCTTGCTCTATTTTGCTATTCCAAATAAACAAAGCGGCATATGTTTCAGACATAATAAAAGGCAGAGCCTGCCAAAATAAAGTTAAAATATTTTCATCAGTTGCAATTTGCATAGGTTTTGCGTACTGTATATCTAATTTAGTATTATATTTCTTAAATATATCTTACTCCTCTTGTTTGCCTTTAGATGTTCAAGTTATAATGATATCTGCATTTTTGCAAGTTCCATGCTTCATGTTATTTTCAAGAAGTGAGCTTCGTGACATAACAGAACTTGGTATGCCATACAGAGGAAAAAGATTTAAAAACCCACCGGTATCTAAATCTGAATTTTAAAAAAATTAAAGGACTGTGACTTATTTGTCACAGTCCTCAGCGTGTCAAAAAAGTCTTACTTTTTTGTACACGATGCCAGACTGTCTAAAA
>CAYJJB010000058.1:0-6809 GCA_964370405.1 uncultured Eubacteriales bacterium
AAATAACTTAAAAATAATTTTAATTTTTTTTAAAAACCTTGCAATAAAACGGCAAGGTTTTTCATTACCTATATGAAAGGGGCACAAAACACATGATTTTTATTTGCATGAGCTCTGCAGATGAAATTAAAGCAAAGTCGGATATAATTGATGAGTACCTTTTAAAAATAGCCCAAAAAGACAAACAAGCACTTGAGGCTCTTTATAAATTTACAAAAACTTCAGTTTATGCATTTGCATTTTCCATTTTGAAAAACAAAGAAGATAGTAGCGATGTTTTACAAGATGTTTATATTAAAATTTTTTCATCATCAGACTCTTATAAACCAAACGGAAAGCCCATGGCTTGGATACTTACTATAACAAAAAATTTTTGTTTACTTAAATTAAGGGAGAACAAAAAACGTTTTTCTTCACCACTTGAAGAGGTGGAAAACTTTTTAGTAGACAACAAAACTTTAAATTCTGATGATAAAATGGTTTTAAGCACATGCTTAAATGCATTGTCCGATGAAGAAAGACAAATAGTCATACTTCATGCAGTTACAGGACTTAAACACCGTGAAATTGCAAAACTTTTAGATTTAGGACTATCAACCGTTCTTTCAAAATATAACAGGTCCCTAAAAAAATTAAAATTATTATTAAAGGAGAGTGATTAATTTGAAAAAGCTAAATAATTCAGATATAGAAAGAAGAATTGAAACAGCGTTTAAAAATTCTACACCTGATGTGTTATCCCAAATCCTCTCCAAGTGTGATGAACCTGAGAGGAAGGTAATTAATATGACAGATTATTATAATAAGCCTAAAAAAGCAGGCAGAATGATTGCAATGGCAGCAGGCTTTGCAGCTATTGTAGGAATAGGTGTAGGCGCATGGGCGCTTAGTGCAAACAACGTGTTCTTAGACAGAAATGTGGTATCTACAATTACAATTGATGTTAACCCATCTATAGAACTTGGTTTAAACGCAGGCGACCAAATTGTAACAACAAAAGCGGTTAATGACGAGGGTTTAACTATACTGGAAAACCAAAATTATGAGGGGCAAACAATAGACACAGCGCTTCCTCAAATTGTAGATACAATGCAAACCGAGGGCTACCTTGAGGGCGATACAAACGCAATGCTTATAGACGTAAACGGTCAAACAGCTGAAAAAACCGAAACCTTAACCACACAAGTAGAAGAAACGATAGACCCATTTGAAAAAGATAATGAATTTTGGGTAACTATGCTTAATGATTATTATGAAGATGCCGGCAAAACCCAAGAAATTGCGACAGAGTACACTATAACCGAGGGCAAGGCGCAACTTATTAGCATGATAGATAACTCAGGCGTAAACATTAACACGGTAGAAGACCTTGCTAAAATGAGCATAACTGAGCTATTATACCTAAGCGATAATTACACAAGATTTTCAAACTCTTCTAACGCTAGCAGTTATTCTCTAAACGGTGTGGTGAATGAAGAAATTGCAATAAACTATGCTATAGTTATGTCTGGAATTGATAAAAACACCATAACCGATATAACAAGTGAGAGAGGCAAGTATAAAGAAACTCTTTTAGATGTATACAATATTACATTTACAGCAAACGGTGTCACTCATGAATATATAGTAGAAGCCCAAAGTGGATACATTTTAAGCGGTGAAAGAAATGTAAATAATAAAATGGCAGAAATCATGGAAGATAACCTTGTATTCTCTGACTTTGTAGGTGCATTTAACGAAGCGTTTAATAATCAAGCTATATATGCAGGTGATGACCTTGAAGCAAAAATTGCTCTTATAATGGATATGCCATTTTCAGATTATGACAGAGAAGACCTTGAAGAAATGTCATATAATGAGTTATGGGTAGTAGGTGTATTTTTAGAGCATGTTAAAGATCAAGAAAATTTTAATAACCTAGATTTAGTAAACGGAAATTTAACAGAAGAACTTGCACTGGAATTTGCCTTACAACTAGGCGGTGGAGTCGAAACTGCCTATGACGACGCACACGATATTTCGGTTGAAACTGTAATGCACGGCGGAGTAGAGGCTTATAAAGTTGAAGTTACTAGAAATTATGGAGTAGAAGATATTGAGCAAGAGTATATTTTTAGCAAAGCAGACGGCAAAGTGCTTTATGCCGATATAGAAGTAGACGACAGCGAATATCAAGAAGCGCTGGAAGAAGCAATGGAAGACGCATTAGAAAAAGCGCAAGAGCAACTTGATGACGACGATGACGACATCGACGATATCGACGATATTGATGATATCGATGATATTGACGACATCGACGATGACGACGACTTTGATGACATCGACGATGATGACGACTTTGATGACATCGACGACGACGATGATGATGACGATGATGATGATGACGACAATGACGACTAATTTTTAAGTACGACTAACTGTAATATACCAAAACAGCGAGATGATTAAGTTCATCTCGCTGTTTTGGGTTTTATTTTAAATATTTTTGTGGTTTTACAAGGTCTAAAAAAACTTCATGCTGTTTTGGATTGACTTTTTTTATCGAAATTAATTTATTATTCTCTTTTAGTAAAAAACAGTGTTTTGAGTAGCCTGTTGTGGCAAGAACTCCTGTTTTTTTGTTATATATTTCATATTCAAAACTAAGTCTTGTGCCTGTATACTGCGTTATATTTACAAAAATTTCTACCTCATCATGAAATTTTATTGACGACTTATACTGAGCGCAAACTTCAAGTACAGGGCTTAAAAGTCCCATTTCCTCTGTTTTGTCATACGGAAAGCCAATTTCCTCCAAAAAATGTACTCGTGCCTCTTCAAACCAACGTATGTAATTTGAGTGATGAATAACCGACATTTGGTCGGTTTCATAATATTTTGCTTGTCTTTTATAAGATGTGTTCATTTTTCACCCTCCTTTTTGTAGTATTGTATCACAAAAACTTAAATTTTTCCATGCAGGTTTTGACAAAAGTTTTTAGTGCATATAATTATAATAGTTTTAGGAGGTGATGTCATTTGATAATTTATGCCGATATATTATTTTTGGTGAATTTATATATTGATTACTTTATATTACTAGGTGTAAAAAATTTTTTGCATATCGAAGTGAAAACGTATCGACTCATTATATCTGCAGTTTTAGGGGCGGCAATAAGCCTGTTTTCCCTATTGTCATTAAATTTTTTAATTAGCATTCTTTTAAGCATTAGCTCATCGGTAGCTATTTGTATAGTAGCATTTGGATATGACAGCATTTACAAAATAATTAAGACCTCTGTTTGCTTTTATAGCTTTAGCTTCATTTTTTCAGGTATCATTTTGGCGCTGATAAATATTTTCAATATCAGCGGCACTATACTTATTGGAGGGAAAGTATATTTTGATATTTCTTTAATTTACTTACTTCTTTTTACAGTACTTTCATATTTTATTTCTCTTTTAATAGATAAAATAAAGGGGAGAGGGCAAAATAAACTGAATTTTTATACAATAAATATTTGTCATAATAATAAAAATCTTTCCTTAAGAACAAAACTTGATACGGAAAATAATTTGTCCGAACCATTTTCTGGCACTCCTGTAATAGTTGCACAAAAAAGCTTATTTTCAGAAATTTTTCCCGATTTAGGGGACTGTCTTCCTGAAAAATTTAGACTGGTTCCGTTTAAATCTATAGGGGGAAACGGACTTTTACCTGCTTTTTTGCCACAAGAATTTTACCTTGTGAAAAACGATAAAAAAATTAAAATAAATTTCTATATAGCGCTTTTTGAAGGATCTTTATCACATGGCGCATACAACAGTATTATTGGTGAAAAAATTTCAGAATATATAAATAATTTTAAAGGAGAGGCTTATGAATATTAAACAAAGGCTAAAAGAATTTTTAAGCAACATACTGAAAAAATGCAAAGGAGAGTACTGCCACTACATAAACGGACCAGAGGTTTTGCCAGCGCCGCTCAGTAAAGAAGCAGAACAGAAGATTTTTGAAAATATAAGAAATGAAGTCCCAAATTGCAGAGAACCTTTAATTACTCACAATTTAAGACTTGTAGTTTATATAGCCAAAAAATTTGAAAGCCCTGGTGCATCTGCAGAGGATTTAATCTCAATAGGCACCATAGGGCTTATAAAAGCTGTCAACACATTTAAACCAGATAAAAATATCAAGCTTGCAACTTATGCATCACGCTGTATAGAAAATGAAATATTAATGCACCTTAGAAAAAGCACACAGCTAAAACATGAAATATCAATTGATGATCCTTTAAATGTAGATTGGGACGGAAACGAACTTTTATTATCAGACCTTCTAGGAAGTGAGCCAGACATAGTTTTTAAAGATGTTGAAACTGAGGCGGAAAAACACATGCTTTTAGCGGCGGTATCAAAACTTTCTCCAAGAGAAAAGCAAATTATGGAGCTAAGGTTTGGTCTTTATTCCACAAAAGAACATACGCAAAAAGAAGTTGCAGATGCTTTAGGAATTTCACAGTCTTACATATCAAGACTGGAAAAAAGAATTATAGGAAGACTGAAATTAGAAATTGAAAAAGTTAGCTAGCGTCTGGGATAAACCTTGAAAGCGTGTATCTTAGCATGTCGACAAGCTCTTCTTTAGAGCTTTTTATCTCGCCTACAATCCAGTCTTGCAAAGTTCCAATTAAACCCCATGTGACAAAATTTACTTCTATAAACCCAAATTCCGTATAGCCGTTTTGATAAAATTCATTTAAAAATACATTCACAGCACCCTTGTGAATTCTTGAAATTATATTGCCGTTTTCTGCCATTGAGGTGATAAGTTGCTTGTTTTCTTCAATGTACTCAAGGCTTAATTCCAGCCTTTTAATTAAGGCATCACGTGCAATTAGTCCGTGCTGTTTAGTGAAGATTAAAATAAGTTGTGAGAAAATATCCTCCTCAACACTTTCATAAAGCTTATATACATCTTCAAAATGCAGATAAAAAGTCGCGCGACTTATATCGGCAAGCTCTGTTATCTCGGCTACCGTTATTTTTTCTATCTTTTTTTCCGATAAAAGTTCTACAAAGGCTGCCTTTATTTCTTTTTTTGTTTTAACTGCTCTTCTATTTGCCATTTTTTTCTCCAAACTTTACAATATATTGTTTTTGTCTAAATATAGACACTTGTGTATATATTGACTGTTGTATTATCTTATAACTTGATTATAATATAAATATAGAGATAAATCAAGAAAAAGGTGATATAGATGAAAAAAGAAAAATCGTATTCGGTTCATTTTATAATTTTAATTTTCGGTCAGGTAGTGTCCATAATAGGGAACTCGGTAATAAGTTTTGCGCTTAGCCTTTATTTGTTAAATGAAACAGGTTCTGCAACAATTTTCGGTATAATTACAGCACTTACAGCAATACCTTGGGCGATTTGTGGTCCTATAGGCGGAGTGCTTGCAGATAAATTTTCCAAGAAAAATATAATGGTAATTTTAGATTTTTCTACAGCATTAATGATATTTGCGCTGGCAATTATAGGTTTTGAATTTGGTGTTGTAATGACAGTAGGTGTTGTGAAATTTATACTTGCAATAATTCAGGCGACATATACACCAAGTGTAAACTCATCTTTAGTGTATTTAGTAAGGCCCGACTATATTGTAAAGGCAAACTCCATAGTGTCACAAGTAAACTCACTTGCACGAATTCTAGGTCCTATACTTGCAGGCTTTTTATACAGCTTCATGTCGCTTGATAGTGTACTGCTTATCAGTGCAGTAATATTTTTTATTTGCGCCATTATAGAGTGTTTTATGAAAATACCTAAAATAAGTTTAAACACAGCTCACAACGAGGGCGAATCCTTTAGTTTTAAAGATAGTATAAGATTTTTGATAAGAGAGAATAAATACTTGTTTTATTTTTTATGTCTAGCTTCACTGACATCATTTTGTATAAATCCTATAGTTTCAATAGGTCTTCCTTATATAGTAAATATTTACATGGAACTTCCTTCGCATTTTTATGGAATTTGTTCAGGACTTGCAAGCGTAGGTTCTTTTGCAGCTGGTTTCTTAATTTTACTTTTCCCAAAAAAGTTTACATTTGCAAATTGTGGTTATGTATATACAGCACTTAGTATAGTTTTAGGTGTGCTTGGTATTTGTCTATATATTTTCTCAGGCATGAGCGCCTTTGTAATTTTATGTGTTGCGGTTATATTCCTAATAATGTCAACCACACTCATCCATATTTTGATGTACTCATTTATTCAGCGCATAAGTCCGTCAAAAATGCTTGGCAAAATTATTTCTTGTGTAATCATACTTTCTGGCCTTGCAGACCCCTCTGGACAGATAGTTTACGGCGCATTATTTGACTCTCAAACCCTATCACCTGCAATAATTCTATTTTTCAGCGGAATATTTATATTAAGTTTGTCGGTTTTTGCAATTAGATTTTGCAAAAAAGCAACACTTAGCACAAATTTAGATGGATGAACTTATGACATACTTTTAAAACATTACGACAAAATACACTACTATAGGCTCAGTAAGAACAAATTTTGTATCTTTCTCACAAAATGCACTAACTTGTTTAAAAAAATTATTAAATATTACTCAAAATTTGTTGACAAATGGCTTGCTATGTGTTACTCTATAGATGGAGATAAGGCTGTACGAGGAGTAAGCTTTATTATCCAACATCTTCATGGGGGCCACACTTAATTTTGAGTACATCTTTTAACATGGATATTTCCCCCTGATTAATGGGTTACACCTCTGTTGCCGCGGGGGTGTAACCCATTTTATACGCAAAATAAA
>CAYJJB010000058.1:6909-11491 GCA_964370405.1 uncultured Eubacteriales bacterium
TGAGTAGGAGCAGTCATATTGACCGCTCCTACTATTTTTATGTATTATGGCAATTTTGCCTCATTGCCTTTTGAGAAAATCAAGCTTTTTTATATCCGCATTTTGGGCAAACACCATCTTTATCTAGTGCAATTCCGCAAAGCGGACAACGATCAATGTTGTTTTTTGTGTCAAATTCTGCCGATGCTGCATTTACTCCGCTTGTGAAAGTAAGTTTTACAATGTTTAGCTTGTCTTTAAGTAAATCGTAAACAATTTTTATCATACCCTCGACGGTCATTGTTTCTTTTGTTACCACTAAACGACAGTCGGGGTAGGCGGTTGCAAGCTCTGTTTTAAATGCCTCGCCCTTCATTTGGTTTTGAGGAGTACCGTCTTTTATGCCTGTTTCTTCATAAACTTTTAAAATGGCAGGAAGTAGTGGGTCGTCCTCTCTTAAAACCAAGGCGTGGTCAAAGTTTTTAAGTAAATCCCATGCGGTTTTTTGAATTTCATTACATGGAAAAACCATGTTGACACCCATGTTGACGCTGTCCTCTACTTCAATTGTAAGTATGCCCGTGTGACCGTGAAGATATTGCGCTTCACCTTTAAATCCATAAAATCTGTGTGCGTACTGCAAATCCAGTTTTGTAATGCTTCTCATAGTAAACCTCCATAATTAATTTTTTGTTTGTGAATATTATAACACTATTTTAACATAAAAACAATAGTGATTATCAATATTCTTTCGGCTCTTTCAGGCTCTGCACTTGTGAATTAATGATAATATTTTATCAGAAAAAATTGCAATGTTTAAACTTTTGTGCTAAAATGACTTAAAATAAAAGGAGGGTGTATCCATGGATGTGATAAGAGTTGTAACTGATGAAGATTTTGGACTTGAGAAAATTGCTGTAGAGAATTATGAAACTAGGTTTGCCTCACGTGGAATTGTTGTGCGAGAAAATGGGGACATCGCTGTTTTTAATAAGAAAAATAAAAATGAGTATAAGCTTCCCGGCGGAGGAATTGAAACAGACGAAACTCCAGAGCAGGCTTTTATAAGGGAAGTTTTAGAGGAAACCGGTGCACATGTAAAAATTACCACTGAAATGGGAATAATTGAAGAAGTGAAAACGCATAGTGCTTTCCGCCAGATATCGCATGTCTTTGTGGGAAAGGTGTTAAGTGAAACAAACAGCTTAAGCCTTACTCAAAAAGAACAAGAAGAAGGCGGTGCTCTTTTATGGTTAAGCCCTAAAGTTGCGCTTGAAAAAATAACAAATTGTGTAGAAAATTTGGTAGCCAGTAAGTACGAAAGTGTATATCAAACAAAATTTATTGTATTTAGAGATAGATGCATTTTAGAAAAATATTTAGTGGAGTGTTGTTATGAGTAAAAGGCGACCAAATGTAATTATTTTTTTAACAGATGACCAAGGCTATGGCGATTGTAGCAAGACAGGAAACGAAAACTTATCCACACCTGTAATAGACAAATTAGAGCTTGACGGAGCCAAACTTGATAATTTTTACGTATGCCCAATGTGCGCCCCAACACGTTCAGAGCTACTAACTGGCAGGCAGTTTATTAAAACAGGCGTTTACGGTGTTACAAAAAAGGCGGAGTACATAAACTTGGACGAAACCACGATAGGTGATGTGTATAAAGGTGCAGGGTATAAAACTGGATGTTTTGGCAAATGGCACAGCGGTTCCTTGTATCCTTATCACCCAAACGCAAGAGGCTTTGATGAGTTTTACGGTTTTTGCTGTGGTCATTGGGGTTATTATTTTGATACCACTATGGACTTAAATGGGACAGAGGTTAAGGGCAAAGGCTACATAGTAGACGACGTAACCGACCATGCGATAGATTTTATAGATGAAAATGCAGATAAGGAATTTTTATGCTACATTCCTTACAATACACCACACTCGCCTTACCAAGTGCCACCGCAGTACTTTGATAAATTTAAGGACATGGATTTAATTTCAAGAGCAGATGATAAGGACGAAGAAGACACCACCATTACTAAAGTTATAATGGCTATGTGTGAAAATATTGACTACAACATTGGAAGAGTGCTAGAAAAGCTTCGTGAGAAAAATTTAGAGAATGATACTATAATAATATATCTTTCTGACAACGGACCCACAGGAACCGTGAGATATAACAGCGGTTTAAAAGGTATGAAGTCGGGAATTGATGAGGGCTCTGTGAGAACTTGCGCCAGCGTTACATGGAAAAATCATATTAAAGAAAATACGGTGGTAGAGAAGCTTTCATCAAGCATGGACATACTTCCAACTATGACCTCACTTTGTGGAATACCGTGCAAAACTGCACATCCCATGGACGGAATGGATTTAAGTGCACATCTTTTGGGAAAAACTGATGAAACTTCAAACAGGGCAGTGTTTGCACTTCAAAGCGGCGACACGCCACTGCTTTCTGTTAGAACACAAAAGTATAGATATTTACTAAATAGTGATGAGCTTTACGATATAGAAAATGATAGGGGACAAAGATATAATTTAGTAGATACACAAAAAGAAGTAGCAAAAAAACTAAGAGAAACTTGCGAAAGTTTCCTTACAGAATTTGTACCAAAAAGCCATGCAACAAGGTATTTGCCAATAGGATATGCTGGAAGAAAAGCGTATTTGAATGTACAAGACAGTAACCCAGAAGGTAAAATTACATGGAGTAGTATACATCCTAATTGCTCTTATCTAATAAACTGGGACGATGACAAAGATAAGGTCTATTGGACGGTAGATGCTGAAAGTAGTGGAGTTTATACGGTGAAAATTCTTTATACTTGTAAGAAAAACTCCGTGGGAAAAACTTTAAAGCTTTCTTGCAAAGACAAAGCCTGTCAGAGTAAAATATTAAAAGAATTTGACCCCTCGCTTGATCCTGACAGGGATTATTCAAAAAGGTCAGAGTCTTATACCAAAGAGTTTAAGGAGCTTTATCTCGGTGAGATTTATATTGAAAAAGGTTTGAATGACCTAGAGCTTTCCTGTGTAGGAAATGACGGAATACATATTTGTGATGTGAGAAGTTTAATACTAGAAATGATAAAATAGAAATACTAAAATGGAACAATTTTGTTTAAAAAGCGCATGAAATTGCGCTTTTTTGTTTATTGTTATGAATAGAGTGAAATGTATTATTTATGTTATAATAGTTTTGTGATTTAAAATGATAAAGAAAGAGTGTGAGAGATTATGAAGTATTTAGAAACGGATCCGCAGTTTTATAAGCGGGCGGTAGCGGTAATTATACCGGTGGCGCTTCAAGGCCTTATAACCATGGGTGTTAACATGCTTGACACCATAATGGTAGGGCAGCTTGGAGAAACTGCACTGTCGGCAGCAGCACTTGGAAACCAGTTTATTATGCTATTTCAAATTTGCTGTATGGGAATAGGCATGGGTGCGACGGTTTTAACGGCAAGGTTTTGGGGACAACAGGATTTTGTATCGCTTAAAAAAACAGTCACAATAGCCCTGAGAGTTGCAACAATATTTGCACTTGCGTTTACTGCAATAAACATTATTACACCTAGTGGAGTAATAAGTTTATACACAAATGACAGTGCAGTAATTGCAGAAGGAGCAATTTATTTGCGCTGGTCTACAGTAACGTTTTTCCTAGTTGGAATATCACTTGTTACCACTCAAATACTAAGGAGCATAGGTGGTGCGGTAATTCCGCTTATTGCATCTTCGATAGCTTTGTTTATTAATTTGGGTGCAAACTACATGTTTATTTTCGGTGAGCTAGGAGCTCCAAAAATGGGTGTTGCAGGTGCGGCACTTGGCACATGTATTGCCCGTGGAGTAGAGTTTTTAATAATTATGGGAGTGTTTTTCTTCAAAGAAAAGAAAATTGCATACAGGCTCAAACATTTACTCATGCCATGCAGAGATTTACTGCCAGAATACATAAGAATAAGCCTGCCAGTGCTTATAAGTGATGCACTTTTAGGCTTTGGAAATACAGCGCTTACGATGGTAATGGGCAGAATAGGCCCTGTATTTATGGCGGCAAACTCAATTACAACAGTTACCGCACAGCTTACAACAGTTGTGACACAAGGAGTTTCTTTTGCGGGAAATGTTGTAACAGGTAGAACTTTAGGCGAGGGCAAAAAAGACAAGGCGCAAAAACAAGGCTACACATTTTTCTTTATAGGAATAGCTTTTGGCTGTCTTTCAGCGCTTATAATTACACTCATCAGCCAACCAATAATAAATTCATATAACGTTACAGAAGAAACAAAAGCTGTGGCAACTCAGCTTATGAGTGCCATAAGCATAACAATAATTTTCCTAGCTGCAAATAACATTTTAACAAAAGGTGTTTTAAGAGGTGGCGGCGACACAAGATTTTTAATGATAGCGGATATACTATTCCTATGGGTACTATCAATTCCACTTGGAATTTTGGCAGGCCTTGTGTGGAATTTACCACCATTTTGGATTTACATTTGCCTCATGGCGGACCAATTTGTAAAAGCAGTTTGGTGTATATTCAGGCTAAGAAGTGGAAAATGGATTAAAAAAATTAAAGGTGTTGGGCAAACAA
>CAYJJB010000059.1:0-11481 GCA_964370405.1 uncultured Eubacteriales bacterium
CACTTACAATTTGGTGTTGGGACCCTAACTTCAACCTATACGCAATGGAAGAAGCAGCAAAAGTTTACCAACAAACAAACCCTGACTTTACAATTGACATCCAAGAAGTTCCTTGGGATGACATTCAAACAAGAATTATTGCAGCGGCTACAGCGAAAGATTACAGCACTTTGCCTGACATCTTCCTATGCCAAAACAATGCTTACCAAAAAAATGTTATCAATTATCCTGACATCTTCACAGACCTTACAAGCGTTGGCATAGACTTTAGCCAATTTGCAAGCGGTGCTGTAGGTTATTCAACAGTTGACGGCGTGAACTACGGCGTTCCATTTGATAATGGTGCTACTGTATTTGCTGTAAGAACTGACATATTAGCAGAGGCTGGCCTAACTCTAGCAGATTTCGAAAGTATTACTTGGGATAAATTTATAGAACTTGGCGAGCAAGTTAAAGATGCAACAGGCACACCACTTATCGGTGTTGAAGCAGGTGGTTCTGACTTAGTAATCATGATGCTAAAAACAGCTGGTGTTAGCTTCTTTAATGAAGACGGCTCAGTTAACATAGCAGGAAATGATACTCTAGTTGAAGCTGTTACTACATATAAAGCTGCTATTGATGCAGGAGTTATAGCTGAATATACAAGTGGCGACGAAGTTAACGGCGCTTTCGTAAGCGGCGGTACAGCAGGTACAATTAACGGTTGCTGGATACTAGGTACAGTTCAAACTTCTGAAGATACATCAGGCAACTGGGGCGTTGCAAACTTCCCAAGCCTAACAAATGTTGCAGATTCAGTTCCTTACTCTGAAAACGGTGGCTCAAGCTGGGCAGTTGTATCAGGTAAAGAAAATACAGAACTTGCAATAGACTTCCTAAACAAAACATTTGCAGGTTCAGTAGAATTTTATGAAACAATTCTTCAAGAATCAGGTGCACTTCCAAACTGGATTCCTGCATCAGAATCTGATATATACTCAGAGCCACTAGAATTCTTCGGCGGCCAAGCAGTTTATGCTGACATAGTTGAGTATGCATCAAACGTTAAAACATTTAACACAGGCGTTTATTACTACGAAGCAACAGACGCAGTTGGAACAGCTGTTACAAACATTATAAACGGCGGCGACATTACTGCAGAGCTACAAGCGGCACAAGACCAAGTCGAATTTGACATGGGATAATAGTTTAAAAATTACTGTGGGGGTTGCCCTTTAGGGTAACCCCATAGTATATGCTAAAGATTGGAGGGGGAATTATGACAGAGAGAAAGAAAAAATTTTTTTCTCTTTCCCGAAAGCAAAATCTTACTGGTTGGGCTTTTTTAACACCTGCTGTTATTTTAATAACGGTCATGAGCTTTGTGCAAATGATACGTGCTATAATTCTTTCATTTCACAAGAGTAACGGTGCGGTCACAGAATATGTAGGAACAATGAACTATGAGCGTTTGCTTAGTGATAAAGTTTTTCACCAAGCAATGTTCAACACTTTCTTGTATCTTATAATACAAGTTCCTATTATGCTTGTTTTAGCGCTTATAATTGCAAGTATGCTAAACAACAAAAAGCTAAGATTTAAAGGAATATTCAGAACAGCAATATTTTTGCCATGTGCAACTTCTCTTGTTTCTTATGCTATTATTTTCAATGCCCTCTTCCAGCAAGATGGTTTTGTAAATAGTATCTTGATGAACTTAGGAGTATTTACCGAACCGGTGAACTTTTTCAACGACCCAATTATGGCTAGGATGATTATCATAGTAGCACTGGTATGGCGGTGGACGGGTTACAACATGGTTTTCTATCTTGCAGGTCTTCAAAATATTGATTACACAATTTATGAGGCTGCAAAAATTGACGGAGCGTCGGCGTTCCAGTCTTTCAAAAAAATTACAGTTCCGCTTTTAAGACCTATGA
The DNA here is from genome assembly GCA_964370405.1 of uncultured Eubacteriales bacterium. Lineage (GTDB taxonomy): Bacteria > Bacillota > Clostridia > Oscillospirales > Acutalibacteraceae > SIG603. The sequence continues at coordinate 1,923 of CAYJJB010000059.1, forward strand.
TATTATTAACAGCCATCATGTCTACAAACGGAACATTGCAACTATTTGATGAGTCCATAAACCTTACAGGCGGTGGCCCTTCAAACCAAACAATAACTATGTCTCACTACATATACAACACCTCGTTTGTGGATTCTCCAAAACTTGGCTATGCGGCGGCTATGGCGATTGTTATATTGGTAATTGTTGCAACACTTGCATTTATTCAAATGAAAGTAGGTGACAGACGTGAGTAAAGCTTCAAAAATATTTTCATATGTATTTTTAACAGTTGCATCACTAATATCAATTTTCCCTCTATATTGGATGGTAATTGCGGCAACAAATAAGAGTGTTGATGTTTTAGGTGGTGTCATTTTACCAGGTAGTCATTTAGTGGATAATTTTAACACCCTACTTGAAACCTATCCTCAAATTTGGAGTGCAATGGGAACTTCGTTTACATTTGCAATAACTTCTACTTTATTGTCACTTTTAGTCTGTTCACTTGCAGGCTATGGTTTCGAAATTTATCACGATAAGTATAAAGATAAAGTTATGGCAGTTATTTTGCTTGCAATGATGGTGCCATTTGCGGCTATTATGCTTCCTCTTTATACAATGATATCTTCAATGGGCCTTCTAAACAGCGCAATTGGATTTGTTTTGCCATCAATAGCAACACCTTTCCTCATCTTGATGTTTAGACAAAGTGCAAGAAGTTTTCCACACGAAATTATTGAGGCTGCAAGAATAGACGGACTAAACGACATCTCAATATTTTTTAGAATGTTTATTCCCACAATGCGCTCAACATATGCGGCGGCTATGACCATTGTTTTCATGAGCTCATGGAACAACTACATCTGGCCAAAACTAATCCTAACACAAGGCGACCCAATAACCATGCCTATGCTCACCGCAAACATGAAAAATGTTTACGTCGTAGACTATGGAATGCTAATGATGGGTGTTGTGCTAAGCACACTTCCAACAATTATAATATTCTTTATCCTACAAAAGAGCTTCGCAGAGGGTATATCAGGTTCTGTTAAAGGATAATTTTTATTAGGGGTAAAATATAAGCTGAGATAAAGTAATCATACTTTATCTCAGCAGAACTATCGAAAAACCTGCAACCGTAAAAAGTCAGCCGCTCTGGCTGACTTTTTACTTCCTGCGTCACATATACCCTAAAATTTCCCTCACATACCCTCGTATTACTCGGTCATTTTAGGATATTTGTTCCTTGTCTTGCTGATTTTTGGACATTTCGACAGCGTATGAAAAAAAGCATGGCTTTTTTATACGCTGAGCTGAGATAAAGTAATCGTACTTTATCTCAGCTTTTTTTGTTGAATATTGTCGAATTTAGTGGTAAAATTATAGTAAGAAATTTGGGCGATAGAGGGTGATGAGCGGTGAAAAAAACTATGGTATTAATGATTATCTTAGTCTGTGCTTTTGTGTTTGTGGCTCAATATACACCCATAAAATTAGTTAATGCAGAGCTTGAGTCGCCTCCTAGGCCTCATATAACGCAAATTACAACAGTGAAGGTGCTTACACCTATGCCAACTCCTATTCCTACGCCTTCGCCAATTCCAACTCCAACACCCACCCCTACAATAGACCCACAAAGACCTGTTGTGGCACTCACTTTTGATGACGGCCCATGGGGAGAGTCCTCGGACAGGATAAGAAAAACATTAAATGAGAGTGGTGCAAAAGCAACTTTTTTTGTAATGGGATTGGGTATCGAAAAGTATCCTGAAAAACTTAAAGTGCTTGAAGATGAGGGACATGACATAGAGAACCATACATATTCACATTATAACCTGCCAAAATATGGAGCAGATGTGATAGCCTTGGAAGAACAGCTGATAAAAGACAGGCTTGTAGCGCTTGGAATACACTCAGATGGGAGATTTTTGGTAAGGCTTCCTTATGGTGCGGTCTCCAAAAAAGTAAGAGAAAATATTAAAGCACCCATAATTCACTGGTCGGTAGACTCAGAGGATTGGAAGGCAAAAACTGTAGAGGATATACTGAATAATTTAGTAAATATAAAAGATGGTGACATAATTTTACTGCATGAAACAAAAGACTTAACAGCTGATGCCATGGAGGTTTTTGTTCCGCAAATGATTCACGAGGGTTATCAGTTTGTAACGGTAGAAGAGCTATTTAAAATAAAGGGAATAGAGCTTTTAGACGGGCATGTTTATAGAAATACACATGGCGGAGAATAGTAAAATAACTGAGGGTTGTTAAAATTAACGCCCTCAGTTATTTTTAATTAAAGCATAAAACCTATTTTTTTCATAGTTTTGCTTAAGGTTTTTCTTGCTATGTAATTTGCTTTCTCTGCATTTTCCTTCATTAGATTTTGCAAGAACGATTTTTCTTTTACTATCCTGTAAAATTCATCTTGCAGTGGTTTGAGTTCATCTGCAACACACTCGCCAACACATTGTTTAAAATCGCCATAGCCTTTGCCGTCAAACTCTTTTTCAATTTCCTCAAAGCTTTTACCGCTTATGCAGGAGTATATTTCCATAAGGTTATTAATTCCGTTTTTGCCCTCAGCATATTTTACGCAGGCATCACTGTCTGTAACTGCTCTTTTAAATTTCTTAATAATTTGGTCAGGTGTGTCAAGCACTGTGATATAACTGTTTGCATTGTCATCAGACTTTGACATTTTTCTTGTTGGGTCTTGCAGTGACATAACTCTTGCGCCACTTTTGGGTATTATGCCCTCAGGCACGGTGAAAGTTGGTGAATAAGCACCGTTAAAACGCTCTGCAATATTTCGTGCAAGCTCTATATGCTGTTTTTGGTCAGCTCCAACAGGTACACAGTCAGTTTGATATAAAAGTATATCTGCCGCCATTAAGGTGGGGTATGTGAAAAGACCTGCATTAATGTTATCTGCATTTTTTTCTGATTTATCTTTAAACTGTGTCATTCTTGAAAGCTCTCCAAACTGTGTATAACAGCTTAATAGCCAAGAAAGTTGTGAGTGAGCCGCTACGTGGCTTTGTAAAAATAAAATTGATTTTTCTGTGTCAACACCCATTGCAAGAAGCATTGCATAGGCATCAAGTGTGTTTTTTCTTAAATCAGCTGGGGTTTGCCTTACGGTTATCGCATGTAGGTCTACGACTGAATATATGCAGTTGTAGTCATTTTGCATGTCCACCCAGTTTTTAAGTGCGCCTAAATAGTTTCCTAAAGTAAACACACCTGTAGACTGTATTCCGCTAAATACGGTTTTTTTATTGTTATCCATATTATTTAACTCCTAACATCTCTCGTATAACTTGACCTAAAACTTCTATTCCTTTTGAAAGTTGTTCATCAGTTGGAGTGGAGAAGTTTATTCTAAATGCATCGCTTGTTTGTGTGTCATCAGGTAAAAACGCAGTGCCTGGTACTACGCAAACTTTTTTCTCAACAGCTTTACTGCAAAACTCCATCATATCAACTTCTTTAGGCAGTTTACACCATGCAAAAAGTCCACCGTCAAATTTTTCCCATGTAATATATGGGCTTAGGTGTTTTTCCATAAGCTCTAATAAGAAACTGCGTTTTTTTGAATAAAGCTCACGCAAAAAGTCTAGGTGCTTATCAAAATCGTAATTTGTAAGATACTCATTACAAACAATTTGTGACCAAATGTTTGTGTGCACGTCTTGGCCTTGCTTGCAAACTATCATTTTTTGTATAACTTCTTTAGGTCCATGTGCCCATGCAACACGCATACCTGGTGAAATTACCTTGCTAAAAGAACCTGCATAAAGAACAACACTTCCGTCGTCAAAGCTTTTAATGCAAGGAAGTGCCTCGCCCTCATATCTAAGCTCGCCATATGGGTTGTCCTCTAAAATTAAGACATCAAATTTTTTAGCAAGTTCATAAAGTTTTTTGCGTTTTTCAAGGCTCATCGTAATTCCTGATGGGTTTTGAAAGTTTGGTATGGTGTATATAAACTTTACGTTTTCTAAAGTTTTAAGCGCTTCTTCAAGTTCTTCCATGTTCATTCCGTCGTGCTCCATAGTTACTGGGTGCAGTCTTGCATTATAAGAGCGGAAAGTGTTTAAACAGCCTACAAAGCTTGGGCTTTCGCAAATTACGCAGTCGCCCTCATTAAGTAAAGCCTTTGATAAAAGGTCGGCAACTTGTTGTGCACCACTTGTTATAATAAGTTCATCATTTTCACAGCCTATATTATATCTTTTTTTCATGTCTTCACGTAAAGTGTTTCTTAAAGGTACATAACCCTCTGTGATGCTGTACTGAAGCGCTGTTACAGGCATATCAGCAAAGACTTTTTGAGAAATTTCAGCAATTTCCTTTACTGGAAATGCGTCAGGTGCAGGGTTTCCTGCTGATAAAGAAATATACTCAGGGTTTGCAGCATATTTAAAAATTTCACGCACTGCCGATGGCTTTAGGTTTTTAACTCTGTCTGAAAAATTGTAATTCATATTTAGCTCCTTAAAAAATAAAATAAAAAAAGCCCCTTATAAAAAGGGACAGAAAATCTGCGGTACCACCCAAATTGGCTTTAAAAAAGCCCACTCAACACCTTAACGCGGCTAACGTTCAAGAATTTCCTCTCGACCCTCAAATGTCCATTCACAAAGAAAAATTTATCTGTCTTACAGCAAAATGACAGACTCTCTAAAAAATTTGTTCTAAATTACTACTCATTATCATAGGTTTATATATTACAAAATATTATACCACACAAAACTAAATTGTCAAATTAGAATACTTCACAAATTAAACACAATTAATTCATGTAATATTGACATTATCTTTCTTAAATCTTAACAATGGCACTATATAATAACATCAAGATAAAGAAAACAAATATCTCATTTAAAGTACATGAGAGGTGCTTTGTGAGTTTATATATAAAATTTTAATTGGAATAAGTTAAAAAAATAACTCACCCACTAGTTGTAGTGGTGTGGGTATTTTTTTGCACTAAAACAGAAAAATAAAATTTTATGTCAACTTCTGTACAAGCAATGATAAGCGATTGTTTGTGGTGAAAACTGACATAAAATGATGACAATATTAGACAAGTTTACAGGGTGCTCATGTATATAATTATGTCAACAAATAATTATATAAAAGGGGTGCTTTATTTATGGAAGAGAAAAAATATTGGGGGATAAGAGAAAAAGTTTTTGACTTTCTTGAAACTCCCATAGCTCACAAACTTTGGGAGCTTATGCTGAGCTTTTTTGCAGGTCTAATTTGCTCACGGGGGATGGTGTTTGGAAATTATGCTCCTTTTGGGGTTGCAGTGGTGGCGGCGGTGCCAAAAGGTGGGCTTTGGACTGCGGTAAGTGGTGCTTTATTAGGATATTTACTGCCATCTCCTGTTTATATGTCAATAAGATATATGGCAGCAGTAATTGCAGTATCTATAATTAGATGGTCGTTAAGTGAACTTACAAAACTCACTTCACATTCATTATATGCACCTGTTTTAAGTTTATTACCACTACTTGCAACAGGTTTTACAGTTGCTTTAATAAATAATTCTCTCTCGGCAACAACCATAATGTACATAGCAGAGTCCTTACTATCGGCGGGATGTGCATACTTTTTTTCAAGGACAGGCACACTTTTAATTCAAAAAAGAAAAAGAGGTGTGTTTGATAATGTTGACATAGCGTGCATGGCGCTTAGCTTTGGTGTTTTTAGCCTAGCGTTTTCGCAAGTGAATTTTATGGGTGTATCGATGGGTAGGGTTCTTCTTATTTTACTTGTACTTGTCTGTGCAAACAATGGTTCAATTGCAGGTGGTGCAATTTCAGGTATAGCAACAGGTGCAATTTCGGGACTATCAACAGCTGGACTTTCTTATCTATCGGGAGCGTATGGCTTGGGCGGTCTTATGGCAGGCATTTTTTCAAGTCTTGGCAAGTTTCCAACGGCGGTGGCTTTTGTAATTTCTCATGGAATAGCGGCGCTGCAAATTGGACAGGGAGAGCAAGTTATAAACAGTACACTTGAAGTTGCTGTGGCAAGTGTTGCGTTTATGCTAATTCCAAAAAACGAATGGATAACTCGCATTTTTTCTTTAAAAAGGGATAACTTAACTGGTGGCTCAATAAGAAATAACGTGGTGCTCAGGCTAAATCACGCATCTCTTGCACTGTCAAATGTATCAGACTGTGTTGAGGAAATTTCTAAAAAACTTGAAAAAAGTTTTATGCCAAGTATTAATCAAGTCTATAATAATGCAGCAGGAGAAATATGCGCTGCGTGTGCAATGAGAAGTTTGTGTTGGAAGAAAAACAAGGAGCAAACAGTATCGTCCTTTGCAGGTCTTACCCCAATTTTAAGGGCAAAGTCAAAGGTGGAAAATGCAGACTTTGGAAAAAGTTTTATAGATATTTGTGGAAGAGCTGGCGAAATGCGTGAGGCAGTAAATAAGCATTATAGAGATTATGTTGCAAAGCAATTTGCTTCTCTTCGTGCGGCGCAAGTAAGAGATATTGCAGGAGAGCAGTTCCTTACAACAGCCACGCTTTTAAGTGATTTATCAAAGGAGTTTGCGCATTATGAAAGATTTGATGAAGACGCACAGCAGAAAGTAAGCGATATACTTAAAAAACATGGCATTTATCCCATAGAAATTTGCTGTAGAATAGATAAATATGACAGAATGACAGTGGAGGCTGAAATAGAAAAAGGTGTAAACACAAAAATAAATAAAAGCCAATTTGCAAGAGAGGTATCAAATGCATGTGGAAGAACATTTGCACAGCCCTGTATAAGCACTGCTGATAATGCTTGCAAACTGCAAATGTGCCAAAGACCTGAACTTGAGGTGGAAGTTGGAATGGACCAAAGCTCTGCAGGAAAACTTTGCGGTGACAGTGTAATAGGTTTTTATGACGGACAAGGAAATTACATTGCAATTATTAGTGATGGAATGGGGACAGGCGGTATGGCAGCGGTAGACGGTACTATGGCGTCTTCAATGATGGAAAGTTTAATAAAAGCAGGCCTTGGATACAATACTGCGCTTAGAATGGTAAATTCTGCACTTATGGCAAAATCGCAAAATGAAACGCTTGCAACAGTTGACATTGCAACAATAGATTTATTTACAGGTAAATGCAAAATAAGAAAAGCAGGGGGCGCAATGAGCATTGTTAAAAGAGGCAAGAGAGTAGAAAAAATTGAAACAAATTCATTGCCTGTAGGAATTATGAAAGAAGTAGAATTTGCAAAAAATAGCGCAGGTCTTAAAATTGGCGACATGGTGGTAATGATGTCTGACGGAGTTACCACAGCTGGAACAGACTGGATTCTTGAAATGGTGGCAGATTTTTATGAAGATGACCCAAATATAATTTCAAGAAGAATAGTTAGTGAAGCTAAAAAGTTAAGAACAGACGGAAAAACAGATGATATAAGCGTTTTGACAATTATGATAAAATAATTTTGTAAATTTTCATTATAACCCTTGTTAAAACTAAATAAAAGATGTAAAATAAACTATAAACAATTTTGAAGACAGGGGTGAGATGAAAATGAGGATTAGAACTAAGACATGGGCAAGACCGGAACTATCGGCATGCAATTATTATATTGATGACCCTTTAAGCCAAAAAGGCAAATGGAGAGAATTTTTTGGTAACGACAAGCCAATTCATTTGGACTTAGGCTGTGGAAAGTGCACGTTTTTGGCAGAACTTGCATATAGGGAAAAAGATGTAAACTTTATAGGTGTTGACATAAGTGTTGATATGCTAGGTGTTGCAAGGCGCAATATTAGTGCAAAATTTGGAGATGAGGAGGTAAAAAATGTTGCACTGCTATCTTATAATATAGAAAAAATTGCAGATATAATTGGAGAAAGCGAAAAAATTTCCAGAATTTATATTAACTTTTGTAACCCGTGGCCTAAAGCTGGTTGTCATAAGAGAAGGTTAACGCATACAAGACAGCTTGAAACTTATAAAAAACTCTTAGGGAAATACGGTGAAATTTGGTTTAAAACTGATGATGACCTTCTATTTTTGTCATCGCTTCGGTATTTTTTAGAGGCAGGATTTGGAATTTATCAAAAAATCCACGATCTAAACAGTTTACCTGAAATGGATAATATCATGTCTGAGCACGAGGTAATGTTTGAGAGCAGAGGTATTAAAACAAAGGCAATAAAAGCAAGAATAAGGGAATAAATTATGGAATCAATAAAAGAACTATATAGAATAGGCAGAGGCCCCTCAAGTTCGCATACTATGGGGCCTGAGTTTGCCTGTGAGTATTTTTTAGAAAAATGTAAAGCGGCAAAAAGTTATAAAGTGACACTTTATGGCTCACTTTGTAAAACAGGAAAAGGTCATATGACTGATGAAGTTATATTAAACACTTTAGGTCATGACAAAACAAAGCTTGTTTGGAATGAAGAAGAGGAAAATTTAAAGCATCCAAACACTATGAAAATAGAAGGTTATGATGGCGAAGGTAATTTGCTTTTAGAAGAAACTTTTTTTAGTGTTGGTGGCGGAAAAATTATAATTGACGGGCAAGAGGGCGCACAGAAAAAAGAGGTATATCCTCATACAAGTTTTGAGGGTATAAAAAGATTTTGTGAGCAAAAAGGAATAAGAATTTGGGAATATGTTAAAATGGTAGAGGGCGAAGATCTTTTTTCATACCTTGATAAAGTTTGGGAGCAAATGAAAAACTCTGTTACAAGTGGACTTATAGCAGAGGGTGAGCTTTCAGGCGGACTTGGTGTGCAAAAAAAGGCGAAGTTTTTATTTAACCAGCGCCATATTGACGAAAGTCCAGAAACACGTGAGAACAGGCTTGTGTGTTCGTATGCTTTTGCAGTTAGCGAAGAAAACGCATCAGCAGGCATGATAGTTACAGCGCCTACATGCGGTGCATGCGGAGTGCTTCCGGCTGTAATGTATTACATGCAACAAAAGAAAGGTTTTAGCGATTTTGAAATTGTAAAAGCTTTGTCGGTAGCAGGATTAATTGGAAACTTGATAAAAACAAATGCCTCTATAAGTGGCGCAGAGTGTGGTTGTCAAGCAGAAATTGGCAGTGCGTGTTCGATGGCGGCCGCAGGGCTTGCGGAACTTCATATGATGGATTTAAATCAAATTGAATATGCGGCGGAAGTGGCAATGGAACATCACCTAGGGCTTACATGCGACCCTATAAATGGACTTGTGCAAATTCCGTGCATAGAAAGAAACGCCGTAGCAGCAATGAGGGCTATAAATGCACTAAGCTTTGCAAACTTTTTAACGCACACAAGAAAAATTTCTTTCGATGTGGTAATTAAAACCATGTATGAAACAGGAAGAGATTTGTTTAGTAAATACAGAGAAACCAGCGAAGGTGGACTTGCAAAAACATATCATGAAAAATAGTGAAAATAAAATATAAAAAATTTAAGACAAACTCTTGACAGGGTTTGTCTTTTAGTATATAATAGTCGAGTAGCATTTTTGAAAGTAAATATTGACGAGGTGTAGCGCAGATGGTAGCGCGCTTGGTTTGGGACCAAGATGCCGCAGGT
>CAYJJB010000060.1:0-11437 GCA_964370405.1 uncultured Eubacteriales bacterium
GAATTTGTTGTAAGTAGATAAAATGAAAAGGACTGCTGTAAAATACAGCAGTCCTTTAATAATTTTAAACTTGTGGAAGTGTTGCAAGGCTTTTTTCTAGGTCTTCATCAGTTGGAATATAATCAGTCATTTGACCTTCGTGGAATTTTTCGTATGCCACCATGTCAAAATATCCTGTGCCTGTAAGACCGAATAAAATTGTTTTCTCCTCGCCTGTTTCTTTGCATTTTATAGCCTCATCAATTGCAACTCTAATTGCATGACTGCTCTCAGGCGCTGGTAAAATACCCTCTACCCTTGCAAAGTATTCAGCAGCTTCAAACACCTCTGTTTGGCCAACAGCCACAGCATCAATTAGTTTATCATCATAAAGTTGTGAAATTGTTGAGCTCATTGCGTGATATCTTAAACCGCCTGCGTGGTTTGCAGATGGGATAAATCCACTGCCTAGTGTATACATTTTGCCAAGTGGGCAAACTTTTCCTGTGTCGCAGAAATCGTATGCGTATTTACCTCTTGTAAGGCTAGGGCAAGATTTTGGCTCTACCGCTATAAATTTATAATTGTTCTCGCCCCTAAGTTGTCTTCCCATAAATGGTGCTATAAGTCCTGCAAGGTTGCTTCCGCCTCCTGCACAGCCTATTATAATATCAGGGTCTATTCCATATTTATCCATAGCGGCCATGCTTTCAAGGCCTATAATGCTTTGGTGAAGAGTAACTTGGTTTAACACGCTTCCTAAAACATATCTGTAACCGTCACTAGTAACTGCCTTTTCAACTGCTTCGCTAATAGCACAGCCAAGGCTTCCTGTGGTTCCTGGGAATTCCTCCAAAATTTTCTTGCCAACTTGTGTTTCCATTGATGGAGATGGTGTGACCGATGCACCGTAGGTTCTCATAACTTCACGTCTAAATGGTTTTTGCTCATAAGATACTTTAACCATGTAAACTTTGCAGTCTAAATCAAAATATGAGCTAGCCATAGACATTGCAGTACCCCATTGGCCAGCACCTGTTTCTGTAGTAACACCTTTAAGGCCTTGCTCGTGCGCATAATAAGCTTGTGCGACGGCTGAATTTAGTTTGTGGCTTCCGCTTGTGTTATTGCCCTCAAACTTATAGTAAATCTTTGCAGGTGTGCCAAGTTTTTTCTCTAGACAATATGCCCTTACAAGCGGAGCAGGTCTGTACATTTTATAAAAATCTTGAATTTTTTCCGGAATGTCAACGTAAGCCGTGTCTACATCAAGCTCTTGTTTTGCAAGTTCTTCACAGAATACTACACTGAGCTCCTCAAGGCTTGCAGGCTCTAAAGTGCCTGGGTTTAAAAGTGGTGCAGGCTTATTTTTCATGTCTGCACGCACATTGTACCATTTTTTTGGCATTTCATTTTCTTCTAGATAAATTTTGTAAGGTATGTTTTTTTCTGACATAATAAATTCTCCTCTTTTAAAATAAATTTTACCTGTGAAACAAGCAAATAAAAAAATTCCTGTCCCGCAGATTTTTAATAGTCTGCTGGGACAGGAATAATAAATTTAAAATCCTGCGGTGCCACCCGGCTTGGTGCTGTTGCACCCTCTCTACATGTACGGGAAAATTCCGATACATTTGCATTTTTTAACGAAGTGCTTTTCTCCGTCTTGTATACTCAAAATAAATTTTTTCCACATCGCCCTTAAAAGACCATTCGGTTTATCTCCTTGTGCCGTTTCACACCAAACAACGGCTCTCTGAACCAAAGCGCTTATAAACTTACTACTCTTCCTCATCGGTTTATTAGAATTTACCATGTTAAAGCAAATTTGTCAAGAGTTTTTTTAATTTTATTTTGAAAAATATTTTTTATAATTCTATTTTGAAATAATAATCACACTTTACCATGCTAATATTACATCATTATTAATAAAAAGGAGGAATACATTGATGAAAAACTGGCGAAAACTTTTAATTATGCTCCTGTGTTTAGCGCTTAGCACGGCACTTGTAGCATGTGGCGGAGGGGCACAAAGCTCTTCGTCCACACCATCTAGTAGTAAAGACGAAAGCTCCGCATCCGAAAGCGAGAGCGAAGAGGAGGAGGAAATGATAGACATTACAGGCACTATGACCACCCATATGGCAGGTGACGACTGGGGTGCAGGCATAAACTCTGTCACCTTAGAGCTTAGCCATGAAATTGACAGCGTTATGCCCGACACTTTTACGGTTACCGAAACCAAAGGTGTCACAGACTGGGCGTCTGACGGTTTCCCAATTATCGAGGTCACAAACCCACGTACTATTATGAATGCATATTTAAGCGATGCGGATAAAAACTCGGTAGACGGCCCGTCAAAATATGTTACTCTTGAGCTTGCGTTTACACTTAGCGAGGGTGCAAACATTAACTATATGCCGCTTACAGGCTACAACACATACTGTGACCCTTATATGCTCACCGTGGATATAAGTGACTCAAGCCAACTATTTTCCGGCGAAGCTACAGTTTTAAATAGCTTTGAACCTATAACAGAGATTACAGACATGACGACAGATGCCGACATGTTTATGATGGACAGCTTTGAGGCAAGTGACGGAGTAAAATATGAATATGCCCATTTTGAGCCGGAAGAACCCAGCACCACTACTGTAGTTTGGCTACACGGCATGGGTGAAGGCGGAACAGAAAACACCGACCCTTATATAACTTTACTTGGAAATGAAGCCTACAACGGTGCAACAGAAGAAATGCAAGAAATTATGGGTGGCGCAAACATCTTAGTCCCACAATCTCCGACTTATTGGATGGACAGAGATGGCACAGGTCAGCCCATAGACGATAGCGTAGAGGGCTCATACTATGTAGACTCACTTCATGAGCTAATCATGGATTACAAAGACAAGACAGGCTCTACAGACATTATACTTGCAGGTTGCAGTAACGGCGGATTTATGGTTATGGACATGGCCATAAACTACGGCGACGAATACACAGCCTTTGTGCCGATTTGCGAAGCTATGAGTGATGCGGTTATTTCCGATGACGAACTTGCAAAAATCAAGGACTACCCATTCTTCTTCATCTATGCTTACAGCGACACAACCGTGCCACCTGCACTTACAAGCATTGCTACTATAGACAGACTAAAAGCTGCAGGTGCTACAAATTTACATGTGTTCGCACCTGAGAGTGTTGTAGATACTTCAGGCAGATTTACAAACGAAGACGGAACTCCATATACATATAACGGACACTTCTCATGGATTTATTTCCACAATAATGAGGCAGTAAGTGATGTGGACGAAACCCCAGTATGGAACTGGATGGCAGGACAAATAGGATAAAAAACTACATAAAAAGGCTGGCAAAATGAGTAAAAACATTTTGCCAGCCTTAATTTTTTTATTTATCTCCGCTTAAATTTACAATGACCACTTCTGACTTGCCTTCAAGCCTAAGTGGAGTGTTCCATGTGCCCATTCCTGAGCTTACAATTATGGAGCAGTTATCTACTGTATTTATTCCATAATTTAAATCATAAATAAAACTTTGGACAAGGCCAAGCGGTGGAAGTTGTCCAGAGTGAGTGTGACCACATAAATATAAGTCAGCACCTTGCTTGCTAAGATTTTCAAAGTCTACAGGTTTATGTTCAACTACAACAATTGGTTTTTCTTTATCAAGAGTTTCAAGGAGTTCCTTTGCAGATTTACCCTCGCCATTTAAATCAGGTTCAGATCGACCAACAATGTAAAAGGCATCATCAATCAAAACAGTGTCATCATTTAAAATTATTATATTATTAGAAAGTATTTCATTTTTAATAAATTGAATATTTTCATCTCTCATATCTGAAACCACATTAGCCTTGGCTTCATGATTTCCCCAAACAAAATAAGTGCCATATTTTGAAGAAATTTCACCAAATTCCTTGCTTGCTAATTCTAGCTCTTCTTTAGTGGTTCTTTCATCAAAAATATCTCCGCCAAGCAAAATTATATCTGGGTTTTGCGCTTGTATTTCATCGCAATACTCTGCAATGTTATCACTGTTAATAGACACACCCATGTGAACATCGGATATAAAAGCGATTTTTATATCTTTGGCATTTAAGTCTTTTTGCACTGTAATATCATACGGGGTAATTACTAAGTTATGTGCATTTATAAAGCCAAAAACAATTAAAATTACAGTGAGTAAAACAGAGGGTGTACCGCCAAAATAAAGGTATTTTAAAACTTTGTTGCTTGGAAAAAAATTGCGGTAGCACATACCTACTAAGTCAAATATTAGACATAATATAAAAAAGTAGCCTGCTAGTATTGTTGCTGTTCCTAAAGGGTTAAAAAAGGCAAGAGCCGAAACAATTAAAACAGCTGAAAGTAAAGCTATAGAGCAAATTTTTGGTTTGGGCTTGTTAAAAAAATTAAATATCCTTTTTATGAAACCGTTTAAATAAAATCCAATTCCTATAAGTGCTGCCCACACAACTATAGAAAAAAATAAATCTGTAAAAATAAAATATGCTCCTTTTTGTTTATTTTAAAATAATTACTCTACCGAATAAGCAAAAGGTAACAACTCTTTTGCTAAAACTTTAAGGCCTTCATCGTTTTGTGAAAGTATTACCTCGCAGTTTGGCGCATAGTCGCTTAGCATTTGTCGGCAATTGCCACAAGGTGGTAAAATTTGGTCGCCGTTTTCTCCTCTTATTGCCACAATGGAAACAAACTCTTTCTCTCCGTTTGCCACAGCTGTGCCTATAGCCACTTGCTCGCCACATGCACCGTGCAGTGAATAAACATTAACGCCAACATAAATTTTGCCACTGCCGCAAAGCACCGCCGCCGCTACGGTGTGATTAAAATTTTGCTTGTCAAAATTTTTTTTAATGACATCGCTTGCTCTTTTTATTAACTCATAATCAGTTTTGTTTAAAACCATAATTTTTTTCTCCTATGCGATATATTTTAATTTGTATGATTTTACCACAAACACAAAATAAAGTAAACTTTTGCTTTAAAATATAAATTTTCAAAAAAATTAATGAGTTGTTGATTTTTATCAAATAATATGTTTAAATAGAAAAAGATGTTGTCGCAAATGGAAAAAATATAAAGAAAAGGGGAGAAAATATGTACAAAGTTGTGCTTATAGACGACGAACCTTGGAGTTCTGCTGTTTTAGTCAAAAGCGTTAATTGGGAAGAACTTGGCTTTTATGTAAGCGGAATATATCAAAATTCTACAAAAGCTTATGAAGAAATATCAAAAAATGTGCCTGATGTAATTATTACAGATATTGCAATGCCCGTATTAAATGGGCTTGATTTAATTTCAAAGGTGAAAAAAGCTTCTACAGATACTAGATTTATTATTCTATCTGCATATAAAGATTTTGAATACGCTAAAACTGCCATGAAGCTTGGAGTTGCAGATTACTGTGTCAAACCAGTTGATACTACAGAGATAATAGATTTACTAATTGAAATAAAACTTGAACTTGACGAAAAATTTGGAAACAAAATGTATTCTGACATACCGCAAGATAAATTTGAGGAAATTGCACTTTATATTGAAGAAAATATTCATGATAAATTAAGTTTGCTGTCAATCGCAGAAAAATTTTTTGTAAGCAGAACTTATATTTGCGTGTTGTTTAGAAAAAATAAAAATCTTACCTTTTCGCAGTATTTGACCAATATAAGAATTGACAGGAGTAAATTTCTTCTTAAAAATACCAACATGAAACTGTTAGAAATTGCCGAAAAGGTTGGCTTTCAAGATGAATATTACTTTAGTAAGGTGTTTAAAAAAAATACAGGAAAATCGCCTAGCACTTACAGAAAAGATAAAGAGGTAGAGTATGAGTAAAATCTTAGGTGCAAGCAGTGAGAAAAGAAAAGGAATAGAAACATCGTTTTCAAGGCTTTTTATAAGTTCCATGCTAATAATAAGTGTGATATTTATAGCGGCAATAATTGGATTTTTTACTGTTGAAGAAGCTACAGCTAAAGAAAATTTGCAAGACAAGGCAGAGATAGCGGCAAATAATTTAGATAGATATTTTAATCAAGTTGAAAGGGCAGGTTATGGAATAAGCTCCAACTGGTCGGTAATAAATTTGTATTCAGCAAGTAAGCAACTTACAGATATTAACGCAAGCACAAATGCTTATCAAATGGTATCTTTGCTTGTAAGCTTAGAATATAACATCACCGATGTCTTAATAGTAACACCTCAAGGTGACTCGAGAAGTTTTTTTGCAGGTATAGACTATAGCGCTTTTACAAATTTAGATATAGCAAGCATAGTATCAGATGAGTCTGATTTTTCAAGAAGCTTTTACTTTTTTCCAAAGGGTCATGAGTTTGCGGATAAGTATTTCCTTTACTGCGTTCCTGTTGTAAGTTTTACAGTTAATCCAGACAATGCAAAAAAAGAGGCAACAGCGCTAATCCTTTTGAATAAGGCGACAATAATGGATATGATTTACTCTGGAAATGAAAGGATACACAATGAAAGTTTTGCACTGGTTTATAACGGAGAAGTAGTTTTTTCTAGTGAAGAGGGGCTAAATGAGGATATAGTAAAAAATTATATTTCTTCTGTAGAAATGGACAAGTATGGAACAACTGTTTTGGCAAATAAGGAAATTGACTATTTTGGAGGAGAATATAATTTTATTTTGCCAACTATAATCGCCTTGTTTTTGTGTATGGGTCTTATGATTTTTGTGTATTTTTGGCTATTAAAAACAAAAATTACAAAACCAATTAAAACTACAAAAAATCAACTCGTTTCCTACAATGCCAAAAACTTGAGCGAACAAATAATGAATACTGGCGTTTTTGAGATTGATGACATAATTAGAGATATAAATCATATGATACTGCAAATTAAAAAAGCGACAAAAGATAGAATTATTACGCATAATAAACTATTAGAGGTGCAGTTAAGAGAAACAGAGGCAGAACTTTATGCTCTTCAAAGTCAAATAAATCCACATTTTCTTTATAACACGCTACAATGTATAAGCGGTCTTGCGGTAATGGGGTATGCCTCTTCCGTAAATCAAGTGGTTCTTGCGATGACGGACATAATAAAGTACTCAATGGATCCAGTAAAGATTGTTTACTGCTCAGATGAGATAGACATTATTTTAAACTATATTTCTATATACAAAATAAGACAAAATGGAAATATAGAAACATGCATAAAAATAGATGATGAAATTCATGAAAATAAAATGCTTAAAATGATAGTTCAACCTACTGTTGAAAATATTATGGAGCATGCCCATGTTGGAAATGGCGATAAGCTAATTATTTCTTTAACAGCAAAAACACAAGATGATAAAATGATATTTGTTGTAAAAGATAATGGAATGGGCATAGAACCTGAAAGGCTTAAAGCACTTAAAGAAAATTTGGAAACAGATTTTGATGATTTTATAAAAGGCAAATCAAGCTTTGGTTTTGGTCTTTACAATATAAATAGAAGAATTAAACTGTTTTACGGCGAAGAATATGGAATAAACATTGATAGCGGTAGCAGTGGTACAGAAATTGAAATTGTGATACCAAATATAAACAAATAGACTAAATATACAAAAATTAGGCAAAAAGTTTTAATAAAAAGTTTATTATGCTAATATATTACAAGTTTATTGCAATATTTTTCATTAATATTTTATAAATATAGGTATATACTTGTGTACAACAAAGTATTAAAGTTTTGGCCGAACAAATACAAAACTAAAAAACTGAGGAGGAATATCTTATGAAAAATATCAAGAAAATATTTGCAATGCTTCTAATTTTGGCACTTGCTTTTTCGGTAGTTTCATGTGGGGCGCCAAGTGAAAGCGGTGGAGAAGGCACATCAACAGGTGGTAACAGCGAGTCTGTAGCAGACTCTACAGGTGATGATGAAAAAGAAGACGTGTCTACTGCAAGCGGTGGAATTATAAGAATGGGCGTTTCAGCACTTGAGCCACAAATGGCAAACCTAAGTCCATTTGCAACAGGAAACCTAGTAACACTTCTTGACATACTTTATGAAACAGTATTTTACTTTAATCCAAAAAGCGGTGAAATCATGCCAGCACTTGCTAATGACTACACTTGGGATGAAGGAAAAGAAAATCTTACAATTACTATTAATGAAGAAGCAAAATGGCACGACGGCACAGCTGTTACAGCAGATGACATTGTATACACTATGCAAATCATGAAAGACAATCCTGAGTTTGACAGAAATGCAATGTGGGACAAACTTTCATCAGTTACAGCAGACGGCAACACAGTTACATTTGCAACAAACTCACCATATATTTCACTTCCTGAATATTTAACAACAGTTAAAATAGTTCCAAAACATATTTGGGAAAATGAAGATGCGGCGACATTTACAAATAACACACCTGTCGGAAGCGGTCCGTTTGTGTTTGATAAATACACAACAGGTACATCTATAGAACTAAATGCGTTTGATGATTATTTCAGAGGCAGACCAAATGTAGATGAAATGATAATAATTATGTACAACGGCACACCTAACTCAACTCTTGCGCTACTAAGTGGTGACCTTGACATGACAGATGGCGGAGTTGCAATGAGCAGCTTGCCTGAGTTCCAAACAAAAGAAGGCGCAATGCTTGACGTATTTGCAGGCCCCGGAAACTTCTCTGTAGTAATAAATCATGAAAATGAATTACTAGCCGATGTAGCTGTTAGACAAGCAATGGCAATGGCAATAAATCAACCTGAGCTTGTAACAAAAGGCGAATATGACGGTGTTTTACCTACAAGTATAGCTTGGATTCCTGCAATGTTTGGTGAGCAGCTAAACGAAGAAGCAGCAAACTCACTTACATTTGACCTAGAGGGCGCAGCGAAAGTTTTAGAAGATGCGGGTTATGTAAAAGGCAGTGATGGCGTGTATGCTAAAGACGGCAAAAGACTTTCATTTACCTACCACAACGCATCAGGTGCTCCTGCACAACAAATGGAAGCTGGTATGATTCAACAGTGGCTATTAAACCTAGGTATTGAAATCATTCCAAAACTTGCAACATGGCCTGAGCTTACAGCTCTTGCACAAACAGGCGATTATGATCTTCTTCAAATGGGCATAAACTTCCCACCAGATGCATTTGCAGCGCTTAACAGCTGTTTTAATTCAGAACTTACAGCGCCAACAGGTGAAACAGTACAAGGCCTTAACTATTTTAGATACAGAAGCGATGAGATGGATAATCTGTTAGCGCTTGCATCACAAGAACGTGACGAAGAAATGCTTACACAGTATTATCACGACATGCAAGACATACTTGCAAGCGATTATGTATTCTTGCCAATGTACAACTCAAGCGGACATATTCCATATTATGATGGAGTAGCGCTTACAAATTGGCCAACAGACGTTCCTACAGACAGCAATATTGCTTTAGCAAGTGTTAAATCAGTAGGTTAAAAGAAAAATATCAAGCCTTTAGGCTTTATGCCTAAAGGCTTGTTTTATAAAAATTAAGAAGGTGATATTTTGAGAGGCTTATCGATTAAATATGTCATAAAAAGATTTTTCAGTGCGATTTTAACTTTGTGGATAGCGCTTACAATTAATTTTTTGCTTCCCAGAATGATGGGTGGAAATCCTGCTGAATACATAGCGTCCACAACGGCAATGGGTTCTGCTGAATATGTGGAAATTTTAACACAACAATTTGGACTTGATAAAAATATTTTTGAGCAGTACTTCCTTTATTTAGGTCAACTGCTTCAAGGTAATTTAGGTGTTTCTTACAGTAACTTTCCCGTTCCTGTAACGGACATAATAGTAAATGCAATACCATGGACTTTGCTTATTGTTCTTACAGCGGTTTTAATTTCTTTTGCAATAGCATGGTTTTTAGGTCTTATTTCAGCACTTAAAAAAGGAACATTTTTAGACGGCGCAGTTACAGGCACAGCTTTTTATTTGCAGTCTGTACCGTACTTTTGGGTAGGAATGCTCATAGTAATGGCATTTGGTTACTACCTTGACTGGTTCCCAATGGGACATGCAATGACTCCGGGAATGGATTATAACACGTGGGTAGACCAAGTGCTAAACATAGCATATCATGCGTTTTTACCTGTTTTATCTATGATAATTGTGTCCCTTGCAGGCAGAATGATTATGATGAGAAGCAATGTTTTGCAAGTGTTTTCCGAGGACTACATAGTTTTAGCACAGGCAAAGGGACTTAGGCGCAGTAAAATACTTACAAAATACGCCCTAAGAAATGCGCTTTTGCCATCTTTTACAGGACTTATGCTTAGTTTGGGTGCTGCGGTAGGCGGTGCAATTACAACAGAAATAATTTTTTCATACCCAGGCATAGGGCTTACAATAAGAACTGCAATTTTAAGCCATGATTATCCGCTTGTACAAGGCTGTTTTGCAATTATTGCAGTAAGTGTTGTAACACTTAACTTCATAGCGGATCTGATTTATCCAATAATTGATCCACGTGTATCAATGTCTTAAGGAGGGGAAGTTATGGAAAAGAAAAAAATAAAAAAAACTACGGCAATGCATAAATATTTTTTTGGAAATAAAAGAGCAATGATTGGTGCGTCAATAATAATATTCTTTGCGTTGATTGCTATTTTTGCAGATTTTATAGCACCATATGACCCAAAAGAAATAAGTTTTGTACCATGGGAAGACCCAAGCCCTGCGCATATACTGGGTGTTAACAGTTATGGTCAAGACATTTTTTCACAAGTGGTGCACGGCGCAAGAGTTACCATGAGCGTAAGTATTCTTGCAGGTTTAATAACAAGCTTTATAGGTGTTTTTGTAGGACTGCTTGCAGGATATAAAAGCGGTAGACTTGGTGAAGTGCTTATGCGCTTTGTTGACGTATTGTTGGTTATTCCATCTCTTGCTTTCATGATAGTAATGGCGGCATTTTTACCAAGCATGGGAATATGGAACTTGGTTATCATAATTGGTGCACTTAGCTGGTTATGGACTGCAAGAAGTGTGCGCTCGCAAACTCTTTCTGAATCAAAAAGAGAGTATGTAGATGCAGCTAAAGCGCAAGGAATGGGCACACTGGAAATTATGTTTAAAGAAATACTTCCAAACATAATACCCGTTGTAACAGCAAACATGGTTATGGTTGTAACTTCATCAATGCTAACTGAGGCATCACTTAGCTTCTTAGGTTTTGGCGATCCTACTTTGGTAAGCTGGGGACAAATGCTATCCATTGCATTTGATAATAGCGCAATAGTTTATAATGCGTGGTGGTGGATGTTACCTCCGGGACTTTGCATAGCAACACTTGGATTTAGCTTTATGCTTATAGGAAACTCGTTCCTTGACATATACGCAAACGACAGAGGCGGAGCGGTAAAGCTTTAAGGGAGAATAGACATGGAAAATAATAAAATACTTAG
>CAYJJB010000061.1:0-11068 GCA_964370405.1 uncultured Eubacteriales bacterium
ACTCTGTACATATCTTTTTCTAAATTAATTTTTTCAAAATAAGCCATAAATACTTCCTTTCTATATTACGAAATCATCATAATTTGTTTCATTTTCTTTTTGTGAAAACAACTGCGGTTTAAGCGGTATATTTTCTACTGCCATTTCATAAAATGCCGTTTCAAGACTTTGCAAGTCATTTATATCAAGTGATTTTACTATGGAGTCAAGAACTTGTGGCGGTATGCCTTTTTGCACTATCATGCCATATCTTTTTACAGATTTTTCAAGTTTCTCTCTGTAAATTTTGCCCCAGCCTGCCTCTTTTTTAAGCTCTTCTATAAAGCTTTGCGACTGTTTTTGTGTGTAAAAATTTTCTAGGCTTTCATTTGCATATTTTACAACTCCTGCTTTTCTTTGTGCAGGAACCGCAACAAACGAGAACTCATATGCATCTACCGCATGATCTAAAATTTTTACACACTGCACTGCTCCATAAAATTTTCCTTTTTGATGACTGCATTCTTCTTTTTTACAAATACTGCAAATAGTCCTATCAATTTTGCACGAAATGCTTACTTCTTTCAAAATTCCACTTTCAATTTTTGAAATTAAATCGCTGTTTTTTTCTGTCCTTGGAATATACGCCCACGCCTTTAACGCAGTGTATATTTCACCTAAAGAAGTTTCTTTTTCGCTGTCCTCAATTATTTGAGTTTTGTAAATTCTGGCAGTTTGATTTTCACTTTTTCTTTCATGGTTTAATATGCCTGTTTTGCCAATGAAAAGCTGTGCAAGTTCATTTAGTGCATTTATGGAAAAACTTTCGTAATCTCTATCTACAAGATTATCGCAAAGTATTACAGAAAAAGTGTAAACCTCGTCCTCTTTAAACTCTCGCCTTGTGTAGCCATTTATTAGTTTTAAATCCTCATTAATCTGAGGGTTTTGCTGTGTTGTCATTTAATTTCACCTCCAATTCTTTTGCCCTTGCATGATTTAATACAGCTGTGGAATGGTCCAGCTCGTCTTGCATTGTAATGTCGTTCCAAACAAGCTCTACCCAATCATCCTTACCGTTTAGCATAAGCCAAGTTTTACAAATTTTTAGTATTACTGGCTCTAAAAGCCGTCTGTAAGACTCAAGTTCACTTGTCAGTATGTCTGCC
Source organism: uncultured Eubacteriales bacterium (assembly GCA_964370405.1). Lineage (GTDB taxonomy): Bacteria > Bacillota > Clostridia > Oscillospirales > Acutalibacteraceae > SIG603. The sequence goes on from CAYJJB010000061.1 coordinate 1,149, forward strand.
TGCTGACTGGACATTCTTTCTGTTGAGGACCATGAAAGCCCTAGCAAAAATGGTGGAAGCCCTATTTTTGCCACAATTTGCTCAAGCATTTGCCTTACGGGAATATTACTATCAAGTATCTGATTATCTGCACCTATGGATTTAATATTTACATCACCCACGGCAACAAAGTCATTAATTTCTGTGCTTCTCATGGCTTTTTGCCACTCTTTTGCAATGCTTTTAGCCTTTTCAGGTGCATATGAGGAGTCATCACTTTTTGTGGTTACTGCAAATCGCACATTTCCAACTCTTTCCCAGTTTGTGCCAAGTGTCTTATATATTTTTAATAAAATATCGCTTACAAATGGTAGTCCCTGCAGTATTGACACACCCATAACCTGTCCGGACACAGGATTTAGCGATGACATAAGCAATAAATTTTGATATGGGCAAGCCACTCTTTTGCCACCCTCAATTAAAAACACTTTTACATTAAGTGGAGATACCTCTTTAAATTCTATATCATCTAAAGATGCATTATATAAGGCATAAGGCACAGAATTTCTCAGCACTATTTCTCCTACAGCTGTTCCATAAGTTAAAAGGTCGTCTAAATATGAGTTAACAAAACAGCCTATACCCTGACCCAAAGCTCCAACTTTTACAGTTTTTAAAAAATACTCCAACTCTTCCTTGTCTTTACAGTTTACTTCAAATGTGCCGATAAGCCGACATATTTTATGTATTGCAGCACTTATAATTGGCACACATTCCTTAAGCGTCTTATAAAGTCCCCTGCACTCAACGTACGGCACAGCATTATATAAATCTTTTTCCCTAGTCTGCACCGCTACCGCTATTTCTTGTGCTGGTTTTCTCTTAATTAATCCCAAGTTCCCTCTCCTTTCTCGCTATCCTCTTCACGTTTTACCGCAAATGTACAAATAAAGCTGTCTTGTGATAAAAGCGTTGATACAAAATAGCGTATATCGTCCATTGCATGGTCGTTTTCTTTTTTTGGGCTGTCCCTATCAGCACTGTTATTCCAAGAGTACAGCCCAAATTCTTTTATAGTGTTATGGCAGTTTAGACAAATTTTTATTTTTCCACTTTTTAAAGCACTGCTAACCCGTCTAATCCCGTCTGTCACATTGTTTTTTGCCGGAATTACATTAAACTTACCACTTTTTTTAACAAGCGCAATAAAGCTTGCAGCCGACGGGTCTACCACCAGCGCAGACACGTGTTTCCCCTCACATAAGGCGCACAATTTTTCATAATGTTCCTCATCTGTGTGCTGATATCCCTCGTGGCGTGAATCAAAGTAGTACTCGTCCACCCTATACCAACTGCCTTTGCACAGTCCCCAAAGTCCTACAGAGGTTGGGTTTACCGTGCCATAGTCCATAGAAAGTGCCCAGTCTTCAAAATGCAAATCTTTTGAGTCAAATAACATGTTTTGCGTCATAAATGGATATACAAGCCCTTGCGCTTGCACCCATTGCCCTAATATGAAACGCTTATAAAACACACCTGAAAAAAGGTCTTCGTATCTCTTTCTTGTTTGCACTGATAAAGACGGATTGTCTTTCATTGTAAAGTGAATATAGAGTGCATTTTTTTCTTTGAGTTTTGTTATCCAGTTTGTGTAAAACCAGTGAAACGGACTTTCAGGATTGCAGTTAAACCAAAACTTTGCACGCTCAACAGAACATCTTGCAAGCGCCTGTTCCACAAATGAACGCGGCATAAGCGCAACCTCATCAAACAGCACACCCGATAGGGTCATACCCTGAATTAAAGCACTTGATGATTCATCTTTTCCCCCAAATAAGTAGATAATAATGGACTTTCCTTGTGATGAAACTATCAGTTTGTTTTCTGAAATTTTAAAAACACATGAAAAACCAAGTTCTTCCAAAACAGGCGATATTTCTGCGATAATATTTCTTTTAACTGCTCTTATTGTTTTACCACAAATTGCAAAACTACCTTCGCCCATATCAAAATATGCCCATAAGATAAATGAAACTGACATACAAAGCGTTTTTCCGCTTCTTACTGCACCATCACAAATTATTGCTGTTTTTGATGCCAAAGGACTGCCTTTACACCACCAACAAAGTGCTTTCATTTGCTTTCTTGAAAATGTTACTGCATTCACTGTGTATCACCGCCTAAAGCTTGCGCCCCGTCAAGCAGTGCTTTGTAAAAATTAGGATTTATATTATTTGCCATACTGTAATTTTCCATACACTCAAGAGCCTTAAGTCTGTCAAAAAATTTAATTTCCATTGCGCCACCCTTGGCTCTTTTTATTTCTGACACTGAAAATAAATCTAAATTTTTTAAAGTTCTGTAACTTATCTCTTCGCAAAACAATAACCTAACGGAGTCTGCAATGCTTCCAAAAGCTATTTTTTCATAGCCCTCTAAAACTTTATCTTTTTCCATAAACACCTCAACACTATCTATATTTAAAAAAAGCTCGGCCGAAAAACTTCTTTCACCTATGCTCTAAAAACAAAAAAAGTTTCCCTAAAAAGGGAAACTTTTCAAAAATTATTTTTTTATTTTGTTTTTCCAGGTCGAAAACTCATAAATTTAGGTGAAAAATCTAAATATTTATTAATCTTCATCATCAAAGTCTTCTTCATCTCTGTCCATAGAAACATGATTTTCTGGGTCGTATTTTAAGAACGCACCTTTTGTAGCATGTTTTACCATATACATAGTTTCATCAGCCAAACTCATCATTTCTTTAAAGGTTGTAGAGTGGTCAGGATAGAAAATATATCCACCTGAAAGACCCACAGTAAACTCGCCTTCTGGCGTTTCTATTGTTGCATGTTTAAAGTCATTATAAAGTTCATTTACATATTTTTGTGTTACTTCTTCATTTTCATTTCCATAAATGAATATAACAAACTCATCACCACTAAGCCTTGCTGTAATTTTATGAGGAGCTTTGCTTGCTGATAAAGTTTCTGCTGCTTTGCAAATGTATTTATCGCCATGCTCATGACCAAAGTTATCATTTACATATTTTAAATTATCCAAATCCATCATGATAAGAGCGCCGTGCTTAATTTTTTGTGGATATCTAAATAGCTTTGTCATAGAGCGAATAAATGCACGTCTGCTGAAAATATTTGTGAGGAAGTCCATATCTCTTTCATGCTCAATGTTCTTTCTCTCTTCCATTTCCTCAGTGACATCTTGAATAATACCCCAAGTTCCACTGTCTTCAAAATATGCTTTAACTTTTAAATAAACAACTTCCTTATTTGCTGTTTCGTACATATAAATATCTTTATCGGCATCATATGCATTTGAGCAAATTGTACTTATTTTTTCAAGGAATACAAAAGTATCAGAAAGCAACTCTTCTGTTTCGCTTTGGCCAATTCTTAAAAGCGAGCTAAATTTATTTGTAACTATAACTTTAGAGTTTTCCATACCGCACTGATACATTGCCATTGGCATGTCGGCATAATCAAAAATTGTAGACATTTTGCCTGCCATCATAACCAAGTTTTCTACCATTAAATTTGCGTGTTTGCTAAGTTCTTCAAATTCCGGTAAGTTATTTATTTCTATTTTATGATCATATTTTCCTGCTGTAATATTTTTCATTTCATCAATAAGCTTATTAATATTACTTATAATAAGGTCATCAAAAATTTTCAAAATAAGCACTACAGCAATTGCACACGCTATACCAATGAATACTATAACTGTTATCACATTTTGTGGAACTGCCGCATAAACAGCAAATATACTTCTGGCATGCACAAATATATCTGAATTTATTTCCTTTACTTGACAGAATGAAAGCACACCGTCAATATTTTTGAAGAAACCACCCTCTGGCAGGGTATTTACATCAATGTCAAAACCTACATCAAATATATCTTCACCTAAAATTTCATTATTTGTAGACAGTGAAATTTGTTGTGAATTTTTATCTATAGTAAATATCTGTTCACCACTAGACGTTGCCAAAAGAGTAAACAAACTTTCATTTGACATGGAGTACGTTGCTTCATTTATCCTTGTAGGCTCAATTCCTATTTGTATTATGGTATCTGTTGCATCACTCCAAACAGCAAGATAAAGCATTTCTTTGCCACTTATTGTGTTTGGTTTTATATCTTGAATTAATCGCAAACTTCTGTCTTCAAGCATAGGCTCAAAAAACTTCATTTGTTCGCCAGAATTAAAACTTGAACCATAGTAATCAGGATGAGTTCCAGCAAAAAGCACACCGTCTTCATTAAATAGATTTATTTCATCAACATGTAAAGAGTCTGCAATTACTTGGTACTCCTGTGTGTTTTTATCCTCTTCGGACAAATTTTCATAGATAAACACCATCGTGTCTGCCATTGCAAAATAATTATCCTCTAAGTCATCTACCGCACTTTGTGCTTCTGAAATATTTTTATTAACCACCGTTTCTATTTCTGTTAAAACGTCGTTTCCATATTTGTAAGCATTATCTTTAAGCGAAAAGAACTCTACTATCAGCGTTGCCACCAGGCTTATAATTATTATTGTAACAAATAATTTTGTAAGCCTTGAAATTAACTGTTTTTTCATGCTACATCTCCTCCTCAAAAATAATATATTTGTTTTTGCCTGTACTTTTTGCTTCTTTTAAAGCGCCATTTGCACATGCACTAAGCTTTTCATAATCTATTTTACTATCATTAGTTAATGCAACTCCTGCACTTAAAGAAACTTGTGTAAAGAGCATATCATTAATCTTAATTTTTTGCACGCTCTCAAATATTTTTTCAATTATATCAATAACTTCTTTTCTGTTTTCAACTCTATCAAGTAAAACTATAAACTCATCGCCATCAATTCTTCCCATTATATCCTTACTTCTCAGCCTGCTTTTTACCATACTTACAAGCTCTTGAAGGTATATGTCACCTATCTTAGGTCCAAAGTTATTATTTATATAACTGAAATTATCAATATCAAAGGTCATTAATGCTTGTAAAGAATTACCGCTTTTTGCCACAGCCTCTGATATTTTTTCTATTGCAGTTGCACGACTGTATGTCCTTGTTAGTATATCAGTTTCTAAGCTACTTTGCAAGCTATTTGCAAGCGAATAACTATCTTCAAGCACTTTTATCAGCCTTACATTATTTCTATTATGTGCCAAAATTGTAAGGAAGATATATACTAAAAATACTAAGACAACAAATAATGCAAACATTACCGTGTTTAAAATAATTTCGCCTACCATAGATATAACAACATCATCTAAAATTATGCTTACAACGCACCAATTAGTACCTGGCACTGTAACCATTACAGCCGTTCTCTCTGTGCCGCCGGCATCATATTTTAGCATTACGCTGTTTGCGCTTTCCATGTCATTTTTTATACTTTCTGGCGTGTGACCATTTTTTATTGTAAGCGAGCTTATAAAGGTATACATGTCGCCGTCTTTAAATAAATTATTGCTATCACCGCTTAGTATTACAGGAGTACCATCAATTTCACACAAGTGATAAAACGCCTCGCCACCAAATGAAGTTATGTCTAAAATGGAGGCAAAGTTTTTTGTGTAATACATGCCATAAATCATAGCTGTTTTTTGCCCATCATTATAAACTGGTGTACACATGAGGAAAAACTCCTCGCCTGTAACACTGTCTACCATCGGTGATAAAATGCCTACTTGCCCTTCTTTTACACTTTCATAGCTCTGACTTATATCGGCATTTAAAACACTGCCGTCTGCGCTTTTTGCCGTTACTTTGTCAAAACTTATGAATATATTGTCAAAGTCTGCACTTTCTGTAGCTTCTCTCAATCCTTCAAATATTTCATCAGTATTTTCTCTGTCTGACGAAACAGAGGACTCCACTGTAAGCAGTATACTAGCAGAAGCGTCTGTAACTGCACTTATTTTATCAGCAATTCCCGTTGCAAGCTCCACTTGAAACGTATCACTCATATTTACAACTTTTTCATTGTTATTAAATACAAATATAAATATCGCCACAATGGCAAGTATTGTCGCTACCACGCCACCCCAATATAACAGCGCCTTTTCTCTTTTAGCCTGTCTTGAATTAAAGAAAAAGTCATCAACTTCGCTTGAAATACGATTTTTTTGGTTTTTCTTTGGCGGTTTTGGGTTGTTTTTTGAAACCTCTTCAAGTGCCTCAAACGGCATAGGTTTAGAAAACAGATAACCCTGTGAAAATCTTATGCCCGAGGTCACAATTTTCTTTTGCATTGCCGCTGTTTCAACACATTCTGCTATCATTTCTACCTGCATTTTTTTACCCATGTAAGAAATGCTTTCAAGAATTTTGTCATAGCTTGTGTCGGTGCCTAAAAGCTCTGTTAATGAGCCGTTTAATTTAATGTAGTCTATTTCTAAATTTCCTATTTCAATGAAATTTGAATATCCTGAGCCAAAATCATCTACTGCAATTTTCGCTCCGTAATTTTTTATTTTACGTATAAATCTTTGCAGCTCTTCTCTTTCTTCAAACTGTTCTGTTTCAACAAGTTCAAATACAAAATTATCTGCCCTTTTCATACTATCAAGCTTTTCAAACAATTTGTCATTAAACTCTTTTGACAATATGTCAAGCATGGAAATATTAAGTGTAATTACATCGTCCCTGTCTTTAAACATATCTAAAACTTTTAATACCATTAACAGGCTTAAACTTCTGTACAAATTATATTTTTTTGAGATTTCCATAAAATCTCCGGGAAATAGCATTTTGCCATCTGTAGTTTTAAGGCGCATCAAGGCTTCATACGCAAAAAATCTATTGTTTTTATTATCATATATTCCCTGGAAATACGGTACAACACCGTCATTTTCTATTATTGAAGCAAGTTTTGAAACCGTTTCAAATTCTTTTTGTACTGCCTTTGCTTTTATATTATCTTTATTACAAACAATTACTTTCTCAAGTGTTTGAGGAAAATCTGCATTTATCGCAGTATCAGAAATTTCTGATATACCAACACCTGTATCAGTAGTTGCCATGTTGAGTATAATTTTAGAACTCCATATATCTGAAAACTCTGCTTTACAACTTGAGAATAAAAGCCTGCAAAGCTCATTAAAATTATCAGTGCTAATATTTTTATCCACAGTAAAAAACAAACTGTTATTATCAAATGTATAAAAATTTATATCAGCAAGTTTTAACTGCTCTAAGACAAAGCTTTTTGTAAATTCGCTGACTTTTTTCAAAAACACCGAAGGATTTACATCGCTCGATTTCGCCTTAATTGTTATAAAGCAAAGATACTCATATTTTTTATCACTCTGCTCTTTTAAAAATTCAGCCATATTTTTCAGGCCATAAAATTTACTTTGAAGCATTCTTTTTTCAGATTGTTTTTGAGCAAATTCTATTGCATTTACAAAATTTTCATTTTGGCTATTTTCACGTACAATATTATTTATAATCTCGTCATGTTTGTCTTTTAAAATAGAAATATCTTCAAAAGCTGACAAATCAATATTTGCATAATACTCTTTTTGCGCCAAGGTAAACAAGCTACATGCACCATGATAAAAATACGGTTTTGCGCTTTTTGTTCCTATTTCGCCCATCAAAAATGCACCGCAAACATCAAGGCTTTTAAAGGCCTCCATCTCCCATTTTGCAAGCTCTTCAAGATAAAGTCGCCTTACTATGCAAGAGTAAAAAAACATATACTCAGCAGAAATTTTTTGCAAGTCTATACAAACTGTTTGCCACTCTTCTACAGTTTTTAAAAGGCTTAAAAAAGAAAGTTTAAATCTATCTCCCTCTTTTAAAAAAGTTGCGCCATACTGCTGTACGCTGTCAGATTTTTCATCATAGCGCAAAAAGCGACCTGCATCGCCTCTGTTTTCTATCACTAAAGGATAATTTAATAACTTCTCTTTTTGAGGGTCATCTTCCAAATTTTCTACTGCTTCAAGTTTTTTTATTCCAAGATTTTTTTCTATCCAGCCTCTAATTGGAGTATTATCAATTTCTAAAAGTTTTCCATCTTCTACCTTTGTGACAACATGGGTATCAAGCACAGTTTCTTGACCTGTTACCACATCTGCATGAGAAAGTATATATTTGTTTTCTATTGTCGCAAACGCAATCGCATTATCAAGACATTCATTTTCATTAAACACAAACGCAGACTGTTTTGCATCTTGAAAATCAAAAGACGCCACGCCACCTACAAAAGAAACATTTTCTGTTTTATTTAACAAATCCTGCATTAAATCATCAACATGCAAGTTGTATGCGCTTATAAACATTATCGTAAGCGCAACTTCATTATTTAACACGCTTGAAAGAATTTTATGTGACGCAGTCGCAGATGTTTCATTTTTATCAAGCGAAAAAACTGTAGAAAAAACACGTGTATTTTCTAAGCTAATAATGGATAGTAATGTACCAGTTTTATAAATCTCGCCCTTATACATAACCCCTGCACAAGAACAACCTATTATCTTTGCATGAGGAAGCAGAGCCTTCACTTTTTTTGCAAGCGAAAGCGCAGAATTTTTATCATTATTTGACACATGTATTCTTACAAGACAATTCTCTTTATCACTGAAATTTTGACCTGCAATTTCATTTTCTAACTGCAAATCATCTTCATATAAAATATTTAAAGCTTTCATCACAAATTTCCGTTCTTTATTTTTACTTATATATGAACATTTTAGCATATATAGCTTAAATATACAAGCTCTAATTATGATAGCGCAGTAAAGAAATATTTAAATATTTTGCCCATACATTTATTGTTGGAAATTTATGTATATATATGTTTTTTTCACATAAACTAGCTTATATATATTCATTTTTGAAAGGAATTACAGTGAATTTTAATGAAACGACTTAACAAAATGTATAAGGTGTTATTCTTATCAAGTTTACTTATTTTTTTACCCCTACAAAACGTACAAAGCACGCAAATAAATCCGCCAAAAACTTTAGAAGAAGCTCAAGATGAAATAAGTGGGTTATATAATAAATTAGCTATTTATGAAGAAGAATATAACACCGCTTTAGAGCTATGTAAAAATTTTATACAAAGCCAATATATTATAGGCGGTGCTGATGCATCGAGTTTAGAGCTTATATTAGCTGCAACAAACACAGAAAATACTGAGCTGAGTTATTCATATATAAAAAGCATTGCAAAAAGCAATCAAGAGCTTGTTAAAGATATACTAACAATCTCTTCACAAATTGAGGCGGTAAGGCAAGAAATAAGTATACAAGAAGAAATTGTTAGTATTTTAAAGCTAAATCAAGTAGAGGAAGAAAGGGTTTTAGAAACTTTTAACTTAACTCAAGCGGAAACACTTAGTAAAATAGGCTGGGACTTTCCACTTGCTTTTAACTTTGCACCTGAATATTTAGCACAAGAAACTGAAATTGAAGAGCACTCTCCAGCCGTTGAAAATTTAATAAGCGAAAATTTTTTGTGGCCTTGCCCTGACTATGCCTATGTGTCTGATTTATGGGACAGCGATGGACGGCATTACGGCTTTGACTTAGCCGCAAATTACGGCACACCAATAATTGCCTCACGTGATGGTGTGGTAAATGCCGTAAACAGCACCGACCCATGGGGAGGCGGTTGGGGTTACTTTATTTTAATAGAGCACGACACAACTTACTCTACACGCTACGCCCACTGCAGTTCTCTTATAGTAGATGAGGGCGAAAATGTAGTTGCCGGCGATGTAATAGGCTATGTGGGATCTACCGGAAATTCAACAGGAAATCATCTTCATTTTGAAATCTATGAAAACGGAGAAAGAGTAGACCCACTGCCGTTTTTAGAGGAAATTAATATTAGTTGAGAGTTGAGAATGTAGAATTTTAGCTACGAGCTCCCGTAAATACAATCGAAAAAATCCAAAGGATTTTTCACTA
>CAYJJB010000062.1:0-10762 GCA_964370405.1 uncultured Eubacteriales bacterium
ATTTCTGTGATTTCTGCTGCAGTCATGTCGGCAATTGGGTTATCAACATTTACGATAACAGCAATACCGTCTTGTGCGATAACTGTGTTTGTTAGCTCTGCAAGCTCTTCGTCTTTAAGTTCACGAGAAGCCATACCTAAATCAACTGTGCCGTTCATTGCATCTTTCATACCTGATGATGAACCAGAAGCTGTGATTTCAATTGTAACATCTGGGTTGTGCACATTGTAAGCTTCTTTCATTTTTTCCATAAGTGGAGAAACTGATGTTGAACCACTTACTTTAATTGTTCCGCTAAGACCTGTTGCTTCATAAGCGCCTGTTGTTTCTACTGGGATGAATCCTTCTGCTTCAGAAATTGCTTGTCCCTCTTCACTTAAGATGAAAGCCATTAGATCAGTAACTAGTTCGTTTTCTGTACCTGTTTTAACTGCTACGTTGAATGGACGAGCAACTTTGTAATCGCCTGAAAGAATGTTTTCAGCTGTTGCTTCTACGCCGTCAACTGTAACTGCTTTAACGCTGTCATCAAGTGAACCAAGTGAAATGTAACCGATAGCTGCAGGGTCTTGTGCAACACCTGTCATAACTCCGTTTGTTGAGTTGATGAAGTTTGCATCAAGTGTAGTCATGTCGTTTCCGTCAGCGTCTACAACTTCCATAAGCTCTACGAAAGCACCACGTGTGCCTGAACCCTCTTCACGAGAGTAAACTGAAATAGCACCAAGGTCTGTTGCTTCTTCTGCTTCATCTTCTGTTGCTTCTGATTCTGCGCCTGACTCTGAACCTGCTGCTGGAGTAGAAGAACCCTCATCACTTGAACCACATGCAGCAAATCCTACTGCTACGATTGCTACGCATAATAGCATAGCTAAAATTTTTCTTAATTTCATACTAAATTAACTCCTTTTAAAATACGTCATAAATTCATTTCGTGTTTTCTAACACAGGTAGATAATAACCTCCCTTTGTTAAATCTACCATTAGGTAAATGTTAAATCTATGTAAAACAATTATTTATTTTTCAGTATTTTTATAAAGTGTTAAATTACTAGGTAGCAGAAACTAATATGGAGTGTAAATTTTAAATAAAATTAAACCTCTATAAAATTAACAAAAACTTCAGTAATATATAATCAAAAATCCCAAAGGGTTTTCGCCACAACTTTTCACTCTTCACTAAAAAAGAGGGACGGGCAACCCGTCCCCTACTATAAAAAACCACCCGAAGGTGGTTTTTTTATTAATTATGCTTTTTTCTTAACCGCAAAACCTACTGCGCCTAAACTAATTATAGATATGCTTATCCATATAATAGGATTAAAATTATCGCCTGTTTGTGGGGTTACGTGCGGTGGTACGGTTGGTGCAGGAACAGGTGCTGGTGCTACCGCTAGCGAAATTATCCATTCTTGCGCCTCTCCGTTTTCTGCCGTAACTGTGTAAAAAATTGGAGCCGTAAAGTTTTGTGCCGTGCCACTTGCTGGGTTAATAGTAGCACCCTCACTTACCGTAATTGTCGGTACAAGTGCTGTTACATCAGTGCCGTGTGGCATGGTCAGTGTTACTGTGTGAGCTGTTGTATCTATCGTCGATACCCCTTCTTGCCCTGCAATGCTAAAGCCTGTTATATCAGCGCCTGTTTTTAGTGCACGTGCCTGTGCAACAATTTCCACATCGCCCGTTATACCGCTGCTTGTTATGCTAAAACTGCCTGTTGTGGGCGAATAATCATATCCGCTTGTAAGCTCTGTTCCATTCATTAAAACACTAATGTTTTGTGGCAGTGCATAACCTGCATTTGCTGTTAGCGTTGTTTCATAAGGAAAACTTACAGACAAGCTCGTGTCATTTATTATATAGGGTCCGCCGTTACTTGTCATGTTTTCAAGGGTATTTGTCACCGCGTAGGAGGTCATGAACACTTTAGTTCCTGCTGTCGTATAAGTGTCCCATTCTGTTGCAAGTGTTGGGTAGTAAATATTGATGCCTGCCCGTTGCACTATATCACCGCTTATTGTGGGCATATTCCCTGTAAAATATATGTTGACTAAATCGGTATCAAAAAACACATTACTCCCTATAGAGCTTACACTGCTTGGTATGGTGATAGAAGTTAAAGCAGTATTACTAAATGCAAAATTTTCAATATTTGTCACGCCGTTCCCTATGGTGACAGAGCTTAAAGAGGTGCAAGTAGAAAACGCAGAATCTCCTATACTCGTCACACTGTCCGGTATGGTGACAGAAGTTAAGGCGGTGCAAATTCCAAACGCGGAATTTCCAATACTAGCCACGCTGTTTCCTATGCTTACAGTACTTAAAGAGCTGCACTCAAAAAACGCGGCATCTCCTATACTCGTCACACCATCCGGTATAGTGACAGAAGTTAAGCCGGTGCAAGAATAAAACGCGGAACTTCCAATACTTGTCACACTATCTGGAATGGTGACAGAGCTTAAGGAGGCGCAACTAAAAAATGCTCTCTCGCCAATACTCGTCACACTGTCCGGTATAGTGACAGAACTTAAGGAGGTGCAATAAGAAAATGTAGAATCTCCTAAATTTGTCACACTGTCCGGTATAGTGACAGAAGTTAAGCCGGTGCTAGCAAACGCGGAATCTCCTATACTCGTCACACTGTCCGGTATAGTGACAGAGCTTAAGGATGTGCAATAATAAAATGCGCTATTTCCAATACTTGTCACTCTGTTTGGTATAGTGACAGAGCCTAAGGTGGTGCAATATAAAAACGCAGAATCTCCTATACTCGTCACACTATTCGGTATTGTGTAAGAAGTTTCAGTCTTCCCTTGGGGATAGCGTATCAGGGCAGTTTTGTCTTTATCAAACAAAACTCCATTTATATCAGAATATGCGGTGTTGCCCGTAGCAACTTTAATTTCTGTTAACTTACTGCAATAAGAAAACGCACCGTTTCCAATACTCGTCACACCATCCGGTATGGTGACCGAAGTTAAGGCGCAACCAAGAAATGCTCTCTCGCCAATACTCGTCACACTGTCCGGTATAGTTACAGTGCTTAAGGAGGTGCAACCGTTAAATGCATCGACTCCTATACTTGTCACGCTATTTCCTATGGTGACAGAGCTTAAAGAGCTGCAATCACGAAACGCACTATCGCCAATACTTGTCACGCTGTTTCCTATGGTTACAGTGCTTAAGGAGGTGCACGAGGCAAACGCCCCGTCTCCTATACTTGTCACACTGTCCGGTATGGTGACAGAAGTTAAGGAGATGCAATTAGAAAACGCATCATCACCAATACTTGTCACACTATCTGGTATAGTGACAGAAGTTAAAGCGGTGCTATAAAACGCCTCATCGCCAATTGCAGTAACATTATAAGTGTATGTTACGGTATCCACTGTGCGTGTTACTGTTTTTGGTATTGTTATGGCTCCGTTTGTTGAGCGGTCAATGGAAGCGTTAGTGCCATCACCCACCTGCACCGTGCCATTTTCAGTCGCAGTAGGCTCGGTAATTACCTTAAAAGTCATAGTTGCACCGATTGCCGTTCCATCTGCACTTTGGTCTGCTGTAAAGATATCATCAACCGCTGCAAATACCGTTACAGGAAGCATTAGCGCAAGCACACAAACCGCAAGTACCGACATTATAATTTTGCTTTTAAAATTTTTCATTAAACCATACCCCTCCAAATTATTACATTTAGAAAATTATATCATGTTAAAGAATTAAATGCAAGCAATTTATAAAAAGAAAACGGGCGGCCGATGACCGCCCCTACGCCGTATTTTGTGGCTTTATAAAAACAAATAAAATCAAAAAATGCGGAGCATTTCACCACAACTCTTCACCTTTCACTCTTCACTTTTCACTATAAAAAAACCACCCGAAGGTGGATTTTTTATACTATAATTATGCCCAACGCATTTCTGTCATTTTTGGTTCGAATACCATTACTTCTTTAAGCATTGCAACAGCTTTTGTAAGGCCTTCGTTTTGGCTCATTAGGCTGTCTTCGTGCTCTATGCTCATAACATAATCATAACCTATCATTCTTAGTGCACTTACTATGTCTTTCCAATAAATCATGTCGTTTCCGTAGCCAACACTTCTGAATATCCAAGAACGATTAATTTCATCGCCATAGTGTTGAACGTCTAGCACGCCGTTAACGCCTGTGTTAATTGGGTCAATTTTTGTGTCTTTTGCATGTACGTGGAAAATTGCATCTCCAAGTTCACGAATAGCCGCAACAGGATTAACACCTTGCCATACTAGGTGGCTTGGGTCAAAGTTTACACCAATTTCAGGGCCTACTGCATCTCTTAATTTTTTTAGAGAATGAACATTATAGCAAGCAAATCCTGGGTGAAGCTCTAAAGCAATTTTTGTAACGCCGTGAGATTTTGCAAACTCAACAAACTCTTTCCAATAAGGAATTAATACTTCATTCCATTGGTAATCAAGAATAGCTAGAAAATCCTCTGGCCATGGGCAAGTTACCCAGTTAGGGTATTGTGATGTAGCGCTGTCGCCTGGGCAACCTGAGAAACAGTTAATTTGATTAATTCCCATTTTCTCAGCCATTAAAACAGCATCTCTCATGCCTTTATCAAACTGAGCTGCAAGCTCTTTGTTTGGGTGAACAGGGTTTCCATGGCAGCTAAATGCACTAACTTCCATATCATATTTTGCAATAGTAGCTTTAAACTCTTCAAATTTTGCCTCGTCATTTAAAAGCTCATCAGGATTGCAGTGGTCTGTGCCAGGGTATCCGCCACAACCTAGTTCTATCATTTGTATGCCAAGAGACTTAAAGTACTCTAAAGCTTCAGGTAGGGATTTATTTCCTACAACATTAGTAAAAACGCCAAGTTTCATAGTAATGCACGCTCCTTAAAATATTTATCTTACCCATTATAGCTTGTCTTTTACAAAAAATCAATTACTTTTATCGCAAAATTAGTTAATTTTATATTAAATTTTGCTGTACATAAAAAATAAAACATAGTATAATCACATTATATTTATTTTTAATGGAGCTATATTATTATGACAAGTACAAAAAACATATACAAATCCACCATTTTTGCCTGCTACAGGGCAAATATTGCGCACGCCGCAATGAATAATTTATCCCCTCTTCTTTTTATTGTTTATCAGCAAAAATTTAATTTGAGCTATACCTTGCTTGCGAGTTTAATACTTTTTAATTTTTGCACCCAAATATTATCCGACATACTCGCTGTAAAGTATGTGGATAAAATAGGATATAGAAAGGCCGCCACATTTTCTCAAATTACCGTTGGACTGGGTCTTGTGCTCATGTCTATTTTGCCAAACGTAATGGCCTCGCCTTTTTTAGGGCTTGTCATTGCCTCTTTTGTCTGCGGCATGGGTGGCGGAGTAATAGAAGTTATTTTAAGCCCAATTATAGACTCAATGCCCTCTGATGCCAAGGCCTCTGCCATGAGCCTTCTTCACTCATTTTACTGCTGGGGGCAAGTGCTTGTCGTAGTGGTCACCACGGTTTTGCTTAGCATAATAGGCGATAGTCTTTGGTACATAATACCTCTTGTATGGGCGACTATTCCAATGTATAATTTCTTTTCTTTTTTAAAAGTACCACTTAGCGACACCATTCCTCACGAGGAAAAAACGCCGCTTAAAAAACTTTTTTCATCAAAAGTCTTTCTTGTTGCAATGATTATAATGATATGCGCAGGTGCTTCTGAAATTTCCATGGCTCAGTGGAGCTCACTATTTGCAGAAACTGCTTTGGGCGTGCCAAAAGTAATGGGAGACCTTCTAGGGCCTTGCCTTTTCGCCGTGTTCATGGGCATAGGCAGAGTAATTTACGGAATTTACGGACATAAGATAAATCTATTCAACACCCTCATAGGTTCATCAGCGCTTGCCGCTTTATGCTATGTGGGCACGGCACTTTTCCAAATTCCCATACTTGCACTAATAAGTTGTTCGCTATGCGGCTTTGGTGTTGCACTCATGTGGCCAGGCACTATAAGCTCCTCAAGCGCCATTTTCCCAAAAGGCGGCGCTGCAATGTTTGGTGTGCTTGCAATAGGCGGCGACATAGGCTGCTCCATAGGCCCCGGACTACTCGGCACCATATCAGACCAAGCAGGACTTAGGGCAGGCATGCTTGCGGGCACTATCTTCCCCATCATATTACTCATTGGCGTAATTTATCTAAAACATTATGCAAACACACATAAACTTGACATACAAAAAAGGGACTGACAATGGAACATTTAACAGCAGGAATTTTAGCGCATGTTGACTCAGGCAAGACCACACTTTCCGAGGCAATGCTTTATAAAAGTGGAAAAATTAGAACACTAGGTAGAGTTGATCATAAAAACGCATTTTTGGACACTCATCAAGTGGAGAGGGCCCGTGGAATTACGGTATTTTCAAAACAGAGCAGTATAAAGCTTTCTGACAAAGTCTTAGATTTTATAGACACACCCGGACATGTGGACTTTACATCGGAAACGGAGCGTGCCATACAGGTTCTCGACTATGCCGTGCTTGTAATAAGTGCATCAGACGGTGTGCAAAGCCACACCCAAACGCTTTGGAGTTTACTGACACGCTACAATATACCCACCTTCGTTTTTATAAATAAAATCGATTTAGAAAATAAAGGTGCAAAAAACCTTATTAATGAATTATCAAATAAACTTTCGGGAAACTTTGTGGATTTTTCGGATGCAGATTTATTTGAACATATAGCTATGTGCGACGATAAACTTATGGACTACTACTTAAAACACGGCAAAATCGAGCAATCAGATATACAAAATTTAATTTCCAACAGAACCATCTTCCCATGCTTTTTCGGCTCTGCCCTAAAGCTTTTAGGTATTGATGAATTTTTAGACGGAATAAGCGCATATACAAAAGAAAAGGTCTATCCTAAAAAATTTGGTGCAAGAGTTTATAAAATCACTTGGGACGAACAAGGAAACAGGCTTACCCATATAAAACTAACAGGCGGAAGCCTTAAAACCAAGGCGGTGGTTTTTTATGACGATAAGGCCGGAAACTCATGGAGCGAAAAGGCAAACGAAATTCGTGTGTATGACGGACAAAAATTCAAGGCGGCAAATGAAGTTTTTGCAGGCGAAATCTGTTCTATAACAGGGCTTAGCTCCACCTATGCAGGGCAAGGCCTTGGAGAGGAAAAGCAGGTAATGCTTCCAATAATAAACCCCGTTTTAAGCTACCAAATTTTATACCCCATGGAAACCGATGTGTCTGCCCTCATATCAAAACTGAGAATTTTGGAGCAAGAAGATCCACAGCTTCATGTGGTAATAAACGAAAAACTTCGTGAAATCCACATCCAGCTCATGGGTGCAATTCAGCTTGAAATTTTAAGCACCGTAATTAAAGAACGTTTTGGATTTGACATAATGTTCGATAAAGGAAACATAGTTTATAAAGAAACTATCAAAGAAGAAGTTATAGGCAAAGGTCATTTTGAGCCACTAAGACACTATGCTGAGGTACATTTAAAGCTTGAGCCTTTGCCACAGGGCAGTGGGCTTGTGTTTGATGCAAAACTCAGTGTAGATAAGCTTGATAAAAATTTCCAAAGGCTTGTACTTACCCATTTGGAAGAAAAAGCACACTTAGGAGTGCTTACAGGCTCTGAGATAACAGACATGAAAATAACACTAATCGCTGGCAGAGCTCACGAAAAGCACACCACAGGCGGAGATTTTAGGCAGGCCACCTACAGGGCGGTAAGGCAGGGTTTAATGTGTGCAAAATCTGTACTACTAGAGCCTGTATACGACTTTAAAATTGAGGTACCAGCCGAAAATGTAGGCAGGGCGATAACAGACATACAAAAAATGGGTGGAACATTCAACGACCCCCAAACCATGGGTGAGCTTACAATAATCACAGGCACAGTGCCAGTGTCCACCAGTATGGAATATAAAAGAGATATAATATCTTATACAAAGGGCAAAGGAAATTTTTACTGCAGTGTAAAGGGCTATGCGCCTTGCCACAACGCAGAAGAGATCATTGCAAAACTTTCTTACAGCCCTGAAAACGACGTAGAAAACACGCCCGACTCGGTGTTTTGCTCGCATGGTAGCGGATTTATTGTGAAGTGGAGTGAAGTCGATAAATTTATGCAAATTGAAGATGAGGGCAAGAAAAAGCAAGAAGACCCCACAAAACTTAATCGATATAAAATTGAAACCACAGGAATGTCTATGGAAAGCGACAAGGCTTTACTCGAGATTTTTGAGAACACTTACGGTACTATTAAAAGAGATTTGCCACAAAAATTTGCCCCACCTAAAAGGCATGATTTAAAAAATGAATATAAATTTAAAGCGAGCAACCCCCTAACGGGTCCTGAATTTGTGTTAGTAGACGGCTACAACATAATTTTTGCATGGGATAATTTAAAAGAAATTGCAAAAGAAAATATAGATGCCGCAAGGTCAACGCTTATGGACAGCCTATCAAATTACAGCGCATATAAACAAAACAAGTTAATTTTGGTATTTGATGCATATAAAGTAAAAGGAAATCCAGGCTCGGTTGAAGATTACCATGGAATAAGCGTGGTATACACAAAAGAGGCAGAAACCGCCGACATGTATATTGAAAAAGTGACCCACAAAGTCGCAAGGCACAACAGAGTAAGGGTTGCCACCTCTGACACCTTAGAACAAATAATAATTTTAGGGCACGGAGCAGTTCAAATTTCTGCCGAGAATTTCAAAAGAGAAATTGATGAAACTACTGAGCTTATTAGAGGATATTTAAAATAAGAGAGGAAAATTAAAATGGAATTTAAATTTATTAACAAGACTATCTCCGAAGAAATTGAGGGCAATAAAATCATTTTAAAATCTGGCGAAAAAACGGATTATTTTTGCTCTTATGACTATGAAGCCAAAACGACAAATAAAATTTTCACCGCACCATTTATGTATACTGAGGTACAGGGAGATTTTGTAGCAAGTGTTAAGGCGACGCTTGATTTTAAAGACACCTACGACTCTGCCGTTTTAATGCTGATGGAACACGATTTACTGTGGGCTAAGGCCTGTTTTGAGCTGACTGACTTTGGTAAAACCGCCGCTGTTAGCGTTGTGACAAATGGCGTGTCAGATGATGCAAACGGTGCAAATGTGACTGCAAAAGAAATATATTTAAAGGCTGTACGAGTAAAAAATGATTTTTCTTTCCACTATTCATTAGATGGCAAAAATTATGAAATGATGCGATTTTTCCATCTCGAAATGAGCGATACCATAAAAGTCGGCATGGCATCACAATCGCCTTTGGGCAATGGGACTACTTGCATATTTCACGATTTCAAAGTGGAAAATATCACAGTTAAAAACATAAGAAAAGGTGAGTAAATTGGATTTAAATAACTTCACATGGACTAGAGCACCAAAAGCTTGTGAAATTTTAGTAGATAAAATAAAAATAACCACAAACCCACATACGGATTTATGGCAAAGAACTTATTATAATTTTAGAAACGATAATGCACCCGTACTTCAAACAGAAAGCTGTGAGAAGTACTTCTCCTTTACATTTAAGGTAGAATTTGAGGCAAATCACCGTTTTGACCAGTGTGGAGTAGTAATGTATTTAGACTCTGATAACTGGATTAAAGGCTCTATAGAGTACGAAAACGCAGAATTCTCGCACTTAGGTTCTGTTGTAACAAATAACGGCTATTCCGACTGGGCAACCGCCGAAATTTCAGCCGATATAAAATCTATGTGGTACAGACTAAGCCGTCGTGAAAACGATTTCTTAATTGAATGCTCAAAAGACGGAAAAACATTTTCCCAAATGAGAATTTGCCATATGTCAAACGCCACCGACACCGTGCAATTTGGCATTTATGCCTGTAGCCCAGAGGCCTCAAGCTTCACCGCAACATTTTCAAATTTTTCCTTAGGAGAGTGTAAATGGCAGGCGCATGTTGGTCAACAACCTGACTGAAAATTTTTGTTTGAAAATTTTGAAGTAAAAAAGCATAGCAATACTTTTTTGTTTATTAGTCAAATGTTTCAATAGCGCTTTCAATTCCCAGTCCATTAAAGTCGAAGTTATACTTAGAATTTTCAATTTCTACAAAACACGAAATCTCTGTTTCAGGGCTTTCGATAAGTGTTTCCATAAGCTTCGATAACCCATCACCATGCATATCTAGTATTAAATCACCGTTTGGTGCTACTCCGTCTAATCCACCTGTATAAATTATATCATTAATCTTAAAGGAAATGTACATACTATCATCGTCATAATATGTTGCAACTGAATTGTTATATTCTAACAATCTAAAACTAATATTGTACTGACTATAGGGCTTGCTAACATATATCACTACGGATAAATTAGAATTAAAAGTTGCTGTATTACTGAAGTGTCCTTCAAAAATTCCCCTTACATAACTTTCATCTGTTTCATCTCCAAAATCATCGACATAGTAAGCAACTTCCCAAAAGCTAGGTTCTGGTGTAGGTGTCGGCTCTGCCGTAACTGGTACTTCTGTTGCTTGCACCGAGCTCATTTCATTTACTGAATTCTCTCCCTCATCACTTTGTGTTGAGCACGAAATCAAGCTAAATGTGACTAAAGCTAGAAATAGTGCATATAATATTATTCTTCTCATATTTATTCTCCATTCACCATATTTTTTTACCTTCTGCTGTTTTGTGAATATACTCTTCATTCTCCACATTTACAAATTTAA
>CAYJJB010000063.1:0-6587 GCA_964370405.1 uncultured Eubacteriales bacterium
TTTCTCCAATTATTAAAAACGCATAACGCATCGCTGATTTCAAACTGTCTAAGTATCAATCGATCGGTTTCAAGCACCGTTGTCCCTAAATGTTTCATAGTGATTTTTTCTCCTATTATAAATAATATCCCCGTTATCCATAAGTTAACATCACCACAGGATAACAAGAATTTTGTGTAGTAGCTGAATTATACACCTATTTTTGTCAGGCTGTCAACAAAATGCTTAAGCATCCTACAATCGAAGTGACACTACACCGTAACCTGCGCTTTTATAAATAAATATAATAAAAAATCCGCAGGATTTTCACTACAACTCTTCACTTTTCACTCTTCACTCTTCACTAATAAAAAAACGGCCTCTCGGCCGTTTTTTTATTCCCCAAACATATCTTTAAGTTTTGAGAAGAAGGTTTTTCTTTTTTGATAATTTTTATCGTCTGATTTTGCATCAAACTCTGCTAATAACTCTTTTTGCTTTTTGCTTAAATGCTTTGGAATTTCTACATTTATTTGCACAAATTGGTCGCCTTTGCCTCTGCCGTGCACATTTGGTATGCCTTTGCCTTTGAATTTAAATATATCACCAGGTTGAGTTCCCTCGTGTACTTTATAGCTTACTTTGCCATCAAGGGTTGGCACTGTGATATCTGCACCTAGCGCCGCCTGTGTAAATGTGATTGGCATTTCGCACCACACGTCGTTGCCTCTTCTTTTAAATATTGCGTGAGGGCGAACATTTACCAGCACGTGCAAATCTCCCATGGGGCCGCCGTTAGCGCCTGCGTTTCCTTTTGAACCAACGCTTAAAACTTGCTCGTCATCTATTCCTGCGGGAATTGACACTTCTATGGTTTTAGAACGTCTTACTCTGCCTTTTGCGTCACAAGTAGGGCAAGGTGTGTCAATTATTTTGCCCTTACCGCCACAGCTGTCGCATGCTTTTGATGACTGCACCACGCCGAAAGGCGTGCGCTGATTAATTCTTACTTGACCTGTTCCATTACAGACAGAACAGGTTTTTGGTGTACTGCCTTTTTTTGCACCGCTGCCAGAGCAGTCTTCGCAGTTTTCAATTTGTTGGTAGCTTATGTTCTTTTTACAGCCCTTTGCCGCCTCCTCGAAAGAAATGGTAACATGCGCCTCGCAGTCAGTTCCTCGTCTTGGTGCATTTGGGTTGCCTCTTCTGCCAGAGCCTCCAAAGCCACCGCCAAAAAAGCTGTCGAAAATATCGGTAAAATCAAAACCGCCTTGGAACGGATTGCCAGCACCGCCACCGCCGCCAAAATTGGGGTCTACACCGGCATGACCAAATTGGTCGTATCTACTTTTCTTATCACTGTCTGATAAAACCTCATAAGCTTCATTAAGTTCTTTAAATTTAACTTCTGCCTCATGATTATCTGGGTTTAAGTCTGGGTGATATTTTTTTGCAAGCTTACGATAAGACTTTTTAATCTCATCGTCAGAGCTTCCTTTTTTTAGTCCTAGGACTTCATAATAATCTCTTTTATCTGCCACGAAATCTCTCCTTATAACGCACCATAAAGGCGCCGAGCTTTTCGGTCGCCTTTACAGTGCTTAGATTAAACTGTTTATAAGTTTTAATTATTCAACGTCCTTAAAATCTGCATCATACACATTGTCATTATTTCCTGCACCTGCATCTGCGCCTGTGAATGGGTCAGGACCTGTTGGTGCGCCGCCTTCTTGTGGAGCAGCTGCTTGGTATAATTTTTCACTTGCAGCATAAACAGCTTTTTGTAGATTATCTGTGCCCTCTTTAATTGCATCTACAGAACCATTTGTCATTGTTTCTTTTAAAGAAGCAATTTTTGAGTTGATTTCTTCTTTTTCTTCATTTGGAAGTTTGTCGCCACTGTCTGTAATTAATTTTTCTGCTGTATAGCATAGGTTTTCAGCTGCATTTTTAACATCAACTTCTTCACGACGTTTTTTGTCTTCCTCTGCAAATTGTTCTGCCGCTCTTACAGCTGCATCAATTTCGTCTTTGTTCATGTTTGTTGAAGAAGAAATTGTAATTTTTTGTTCTTTGCCTGTGCCTAAATCTTTTGCAGATACATTAACGATACCGTTTGCATCTATGTCAAAGCTAACTTCAACTTGAGGTATACCTCTTGGAGCTGGAGCAATTCCGTCTAGTTTGAATAGGCCAAGTTGTTTGTTATCTCTTGCAAATTCTCTCTCTCCTTGTAGTACATTTACTTCAACTTGAGTTTGACCGTCGGCTGCAGTTGAGAAAATTTGGCTTTTCTTTGTTGGGATAGTTGTGTTTCTGTCTATAATTTT
Source organism: uncultured Eubacteriales bacterium (assembly GCA_964370405.1). Classification (GTDB taxonomy): domain Bacteria; phylum Bacillota; class Clostridia; order Oscillospirales; family Acutalibacteraceae; genus SIG603. Next base: position 2,310 of record CAYJJB010000063.1, read on the forward strand.
TGTCATAACTCCGCCCATGGTTTCAACACCTAGAGATAGAGGAGTAACGTCAAGAAGAAGTAGACCTTGAACCTCGCCACCTAGAACACCTGCTTGAATAGCGGCGCCCACAGCAACACATTCGTCAGGGTTAATACCTTTGAATGCTTCTTTACCGATAAAGTTTTTAACAGCGTCTTGAACTGCTGGAATTCTTGAAGAACCACCAACAAGTAAAACTTTATTGATTTCGCCTATTGAAAGGCCTGAGTCTTGAAGTGCTTGGCGAACTGGTGCCATTGTGTTTTCAACTAGATCTGCTGTAAGCTCATTAAATTTTGCTCTTGAAAGAGATAAATCTAAGTGTTTAGGACCTGTGGCATCTGCTGTGATAAATGGTAGGTTAATTGAAGCAGTTGTCATGCCTGAAAGCTCAATTTTTGCTTTCTCTGCAGCTTCTTTAAGTCTTTGCATAGCCATTTTGTCAGATTTAAGATCTATGCCTTCTGTTGTTTTAAATGTTGATACTAACCAGTCTATTACTCTGCTGTCAAAGTCGTCGCCGCCTAGTTTATTGTTACCTGCTGTTGCTAAAACTTCTTGAACGCCATCGCCCATTTCTATAATAGAAACGTCGAAAGTACCGCCGCCTAAGTCGTAAACCATAACTTTTTGGTCGTTGTCTTTGTCAACGCCATAAGAAAGAGCAGCCGCTGTAGGCTCGTTTATAATTCTTTTAACATCAAGGCCAGCAATTTTACCTGCGTCTTTTGTCGCTTGACGTTGTGCATCTGTAAAGTATGCTGGAACTGTGATAACAGCACTTGTTACAGACTCGCCTAAATAAGCTTCTGCATCTGCTTTTAGTTTTTGTAAAATCATTGCAGAAATTTCTTGTGGTGTGTAATCTTTGCCATCAATTGATGTTTTGTGGCCTGTGCCCATCTCTCTTTTAATAGATGAAATAGTTCTATCAGGGTTTGTGATAGCTTGGCGTTTTGCCACCTGTCCTACCATTCTTTCGCCTGTTTTTGAAAATGCTACTACTGATGGAGTTGTTCTAGCGCCTTCAGCATTTGCGATAACTACGGGCTCGCCACCTTCAATAACTGCCACGCATGAGTTTGTTGTACCTAAGTCTATACCAATTGTTTTTGCCATAATAAAATTCTCCTTTAATATTTAAATGTGTTTTATATTTATTTAATTTGCAACTTGAACCATTGCATATCTTACAAGTTTATCGCCTATTTTATATCCCTTTTGGAAAACAGCGCTTATTGTATTTTCTTCAAGTTCATCGCTATCTATGTGGGACACGGCATTGTGGTATTCGGGATTAAATTTTTCTCCCACTTCACCAACTGAAACTATTGAAAGTTTTTCAAAACTTTGTGTAAACTGTCCAGCAATCATTTCAAAACCTTTTTTAAGGTCGTCGGCACTTGCGTCTTGTTGTGCTAAAGCTCTTTCTATATTATCTGCAACAGGTAACAGTGCATTCACTGTGTCGGATACTGCATTATTATAAATTTGAGTTTTCTCAGAGCTTGTGCGCTTTCTGAAATTATCATACTCTGCAAGTGTTCTAAGATGCATGTTTTTATATTCTTCAAACTCTGCCTTAAGTTTTTCAAGTTCCTTAGAGTCCTTTGAGTTTAAAAATTTTGATTTTTTCTTTGGCTTTTCTTCTTTTTTGTCTTCAACTACTTCTTCTTGGGATAGTTCTTCGTTAGTCTCAATGCTTTCTGTTTCAAGTTCTTCTTGATCTTTTATTGTTTGTTCTGCCACAATCATGCTCCTTTCAAAATTTAATGTTCTTCTCGTATGAGAGAGGTGAGAATAGTACTCACAGATTGTGAGATATATTTAATTTGTGAAATAAGTTTTGGATAGTCCATTCTTATAGGTCCTATAATTGCCAAAACTCCTGCGTCGTTTGAGTCTACACTGTAGTTTGATAAGATAATGCCGGCCCTTGAAAATTCACTTCTTTTAATTTCACTCCCAAGTAAAACATTTTTATGAAGTGGATTATTAAGTAAAGTGTTTACGTAATTTCCATTTTCTAAAAATTTTAACATGGTTTTAAGATTGTCTATGTCAAACTCTTTGTGAAACATTAAATTCATTTGTCCGCAAATTATTGGCTCAGATGACATTGTATCTCGCACTACTTCTGTAAGACAGTGTAAAGCCTCTGTTACAAGCATCGAAACTTCTCCAAGTGACACCCAAATATTTTGAATGTAGGCAGGTGTGATTTCGTAAAAACAAACGCCTGCAAACTTTTCATTGAAAATTCTAAAAAATATTCGCAAAATGTCAGGGGTGAGGTCGTACTCACAGCGGAAAATACGGTTTTTTATTGTTCCTGCTGAGCTCATAATGATAAGCATTGCAGACCTTCGACTAATTTGAACAAACTGTACAGCACGTATCATAGTGTCTTTTGTACCAGGTGTTGTTGCAAATGTTGTAAAACCTGGAGTTATAGAAGTTATGGCACGTGTTAAAAGTTCGTGTATATCGTAAGTTCCTGCTGAAAGCTTTAAATTGATTTTAAGCTTTTCTTCATTACTTAAATCATATGGTATCATAAGACTGTTTAAATACTCTCTGTAACCTAGCTGTGAGGGAATGCGACCGGCGGAGGTATGTGGTTGCTCTAAAAGACCAAAGTTACCAAGTTGTGCCATGTCATTTCTCACTGTTGCAGAGCTTACACCTAAAATGTCAGCAATGAATTTTGAACCTATGGGTTCGCCGTATTTTATGTGATGCTTGACTATAGAGGTCAGTATAATTTTTTCTCTTTGACTTAAATTCATATCAATACCTCTTTTGTATTTAGCACTCTGTATAGTCGAGTGCTAAACCATGACTATAATTTACCACTTAGCACTCTAATTGTCAATATGCTAATTGTAAATAGTTTGTAAACAAGTGACTTTGACTTTAATTGACCTTTGATTATATAGTTCGAAAAAATAAATAAATTTACCGTATTTTTATTTAAATGATATTGTAAATATACAGACAGTATGTTATAATGGTGCCATTATTAGTCTATTATTCCCAAAATTAGACAAATTTATTAAATGAGTCAATAGTCAAGACGAGAGGAAATTAGTATGAAAAAGACCTTATCTTTAATTTTAGCATTAATGTTTTGTTTTAGTATTGTAGCCTGCTCTGCTCCTGTTGAAGAGCCGCTTCCAACACCTGCACCAACAACAGCGCCTACACCAGAGCCAACGGCTGAGCCCACACCAGAACCAAGTGAAGCGCCAGAAGGCGAAATAGTGACGGGCGATGTTAACCTGCTTACAGGTTTAGAACTTCAAAATGAGGAAGCAATAGGGAAAAGACCTGTTGCAGTCATGGTAAATAACTCATCTTCAAGCCTGCCACAATACGGAGTGGGCGAAGCAGATATAATTGTAGAAACTCTTGTTGAGGGTGGAATTACAAGACTTATGGCAATATATGGCGATTATACACAAGTGCCAGATGTTTCTGCTGTAAGAAGTTGCCGTTTCTATTATCCTGCAATATCAGAGAGTTTTGACGCAATTTATACACACTGGGGGGCAGATGAAATAACTGCAAGACCTTTGCTTTATACTTGGGGAATTGATAATATTGACGGAATAGCAGGTCAGTATGATTTATTTGCAAGAGATCAAGAAAGACTTAATATGGGTTATGCGCTTGAAGAGGCATCTGTTTTTTATGGAACAAAACTTGTAGAAGCTCTTGAAGAGAATGATCACAGAACTGATTTAGAAGATGATAAACAAGAAACAGCTTTTTCGTTTTTGACAAGTGCCACAGCACCTGAGGGTGAAGAGGCAAGTGAAGTTACAGTAGATTTTGAAGGTGGAATGGATTATTACAGTGACTTTACCTATAATGAGGAAGAAGAAGTTTATTATAAAGATCATAATGGAAAAGCACATATAGATGGAATTTCAGAAGAAAATTTAACTTTTACAAATTTACTTATATTTGAAACAGAAATAGGCTATATGTCTGACGGAAACAGAAGAGATATGGACGTTACAGGTGAAAATAAGTCAGGGTATTATATTTCACAAGGTGTAGCACAAAAAATTACTTGGACAAAAGATGGAATTGAAGGAAAAATTGAGCTTTTTGATGAAAGTGGAAATCCTTTAAATATCAATAGTGGTAAGTCCTATATTGCCTATTGTGAAAGCGGAGATGTAACATTTACTTAAGTTACAAGGTATTTTCACCAAAAAAAGTGCATTATGGGCGAAAATTTTCAATAAA
>CAYJJB010000063.1:6597-9687 GCA_964370405.1 uncultured Eubacteriales bacterium
ATTTTATTAATTAAAAATTAGAATAAAGGAGTTGTACTTATGTCAAATAGACTTTTTCAAGGAGTAATTCATCAAATGAAAGCTCCTATTGATAGAATGATTGGAGTAATAGATGAGTCGTCAATTATAATTTCTTGTAGCGAACTTTCAAAAATTGGTGAAGTGTGTGAGGGTATCAGCGCTGAAGATTTTGCACAGGGCGAACATTTTGCATCAGGAGGATACACATTTAAGTCCTTTGGCATGGAAACGCACCCTGAATATGCAGTTTTTGTAGAAGGAACAGATGCACAGTCATCTAAATATGCTGACCTATTAGCAATATCACTTGATAGCATAAAAAAATATTATGACGAAAAATATGATAGAAATAATTTCATTAAAAATGTTATACTTGACAATATTTTGTCAGGAGATATATATTTAAAAAGCAGAGAGCTTCATTTTAGCGCAGAAGTAAGCCGTGTTTGTATGATAATTAAAATTTCAAATAAAACAGATATTTCTGTATACGATGTAATACAAAATCTGTTCCCTGATAAAAACAGAGATTTTGTTATAAATATCAGTGAAACAGACATAGCACTTGTTAAAGAAATTAAATCAAACATTGACACTAAAGATATTGACAAGCTTGCAGGTTCAATAGTTGACACACTTTCAAGCGAGTTTTATACTCACTGTACAATCGGCATAGGTTCTGTTGTTGAAAATGTAAAAGAGCTTGCAAGATCTTTTAAAGAAGCTCAAACTTCTTTAGAAGTAGGAAAAGTTTTTGATACTGAAAAAACAATTGTAAGATATGACAGCCTTGGAATCGCAAGACTTATTTATCAGTTGCCAACAACTCTATGTGGAATTTTCTTAAAAGAAGTTTTTAAAAGAGGGTCAATTGAATCTCTTGACCATGAAACATTATTTACTATTCAAAAATTCTTTGAAAATAATTTAAATGTGTCTGAAACTTCACGTAAATTATTTGTTCACAGAAATACTTTGGTATATAGACTTGAAAAAATTAAGAAAATTACAGGGCTTGATTTAAGAGAATTTAGCGATGCTATAATCTTTAAAGTTGCGCTAATGGTTAAAAAATATTTAACTGCCAGCCCACAAAGATTTTAATTTACAATCAGTTTGTTACAAAAATGTTACAAAAAAATTCTTTTTTAGAAATAAAAATGCAATACCCGTTGGTATAATTACATATCAATGGGTATACTTTTGCCCATGCGAGTATAAAATGTGTTTAATTATTTAATATAAACCGGTTTTGATGGAGGATAAAATGATAGAATTTCGTAATGTTTCAAAAGTGTACAACAATGGAACAGAGGCTTTACATAATGTCAATTTAAAAATTGATAAAGGTGAGTTTGTTTTTATAGTTGGTTCATCAGGTGCAGGTAAGAGTACCTTTTTAAAATTAATAATGTGCGAAGAGCGCCCTAATGAAGGACAAATTATAGTTGCAGGAACTGATGTGGCTAGAATTAAAAAAAGAAAAGTACCTTACATGAGAAGAAAAATGGGAATTGTTTTCCAAGATTTTAGACTTATAGATCATATGACTGTTTATGACAATGTTGCATTTGCAATGCGTGTTGTAGGTGCCTCAGGCAGAACAATAAAAAAACGTGTGCCATATATACTTAGCCTTGTGGGACTCCAACATAAAGTAAAGCACAGACCAAGTGAATTATCAGGCGGTGAGCGTCAACGTGTTGGACTTGCAAGAGCGCTGGTTAATAATCCATCAATGATAATTGCAGATGAGCCTACAGGTAATATTGACCCAGCCTTATCTTTTGAAATTGTTGATTTGTTAAATGAGATAAATAAAAGAGGTACCACAATACTTATGGTAACTCACGAACATTCTCTGGTTAAACATTTCCACAGAAGAATTATACAAATACACAGTGGTGAAGTAGTTGCAGATACGGCTACTATTTATTCTGATGAAGTTAGCCAAAGTAAGAAGCCTGCGGCAAACATAAGAAAAACTGCAACAGCGGACATAGAAGCTCCACAAGAGCTTGAATTTGAGGAATATGTAAGTGAAGATGACATTGTAGATGACAACTTTGTTCCTGAATATGAAAATGACTATTATGAGCAAGATGATGAAACAGAAATAAACTTTGATATTTCTGATGACTTGGACATGCTTTTAGAGGAAGGGGATAAAGACAGAGGATGAGTAGTGTTATATATTTAGTAAAAGAGGGTTTTAAAGGTCTTTGGAAAAACAGAACCATGAGCTTTGCCTCTATCATAGTTTTAGTATCTTGTTTGATACTTACAGGTATTGCAGTTTTATTATCACTTAATATGGACTCTGCAATGCGTTCTATAGAATCGGAAAACAGCGTTACAGTTTTCCTTGATGAAGGACTTCCACAGCTACAAGCTATACAAATTGGTGAAGAGATAAGAGGACTTGACAATATACTTACGACAGAATTTGTAAACAGTGAAGATGCACTAATGGGAATTTTGGAAACTCTTGAAGATGACGGAACTGTTTTTAATGAGCTTGCAAATGAAGAAAATTTCTTGCCAGATGCTTATACTGTTTCTATGGCAGATCTTGAAATTTATTATGACACCATTGAACAGATAAAAGCTATTGAAGGTGTTGATATGATAACTGACTTTTCAGCAGTAGCAGACATGCTAAACGATGTTGATACACTTATAAGATACGGTAGTGTTGCAATTGTTGCAATTTTGGGTGTAGTGGCACTGTTTATCATTTCAAATACAGTTAAAGTTACAATGTTCTCAAGACGTGTAGAGATAAGTATTATGAAATCTGTTGGAGCAACAAATTTATTTATCAGAATACCTTTTATAGTAGAAGGTCTTATAATTGGTTTGATATCAGGTGCAATTTCTGCTACAGTTGTATTTTTCGCATATGACCAACTTGCACAAATTGTATATTCTATGATTCAGTTTATTGACGTGGTGGATATACGTCCATATATTTTCTATCTATATGCAGCATATGGCATTTTAGGCGGTCTGTTTGGAATAATGGGCGGTGTAATTTCAATAGGCAGATATTTAAGAAAAGAAGGCGAA
>CAYJJB010000063.1:9697-10755 GCA_964370405.1 uncultured Eubacteriales bacterium
TAAAATTTATAAAGCAGTAGGGACATGGCTTGCCATGTCCGCTGTTTTTGCCTAGTTTTTGCATGATTTCGTTCATAAATTAACAAATATAAGAATATATTCTTATAAAATATGATATATTTTATAAAAATTAACAATAAAATATTGACATAATCAAAAAGAATTCTTATAATAATAAGATGATAAAATAAAATTAATAATATTATATATAAAGGTGGAAATAAGAATGCAAGAGAAACAAATTTTCCTTACTCAAGAAGGAAAGATAGCGCTTGAAAAAGAACTTGAGCAACTTGTATCGGTTGGAAGAAAGGATGCAGCTGAAAAATTAAAGGTAGCCCGTTCTTTTGGCGACCTTTCAGAAAACAGTGAATATGATGAAGCTAAAAATGACCAAGCTATTTTAGAAGCAAGAATTGCTGACTTGGAAGTTATGCTAAAAAAAGCCGTTGTGGTAAATGAATCGGAAATGAATGCAGAAACTATTAACTTAGGTTCAAAAGTTGTTGTTTCAACAACAGGTAGGGACGGAAGCCCTATGGAGAGAACTTTTAAAATTGTAGGTTCTAATGAAGCAGATCCAAGAAACAATAAAATCTCTGATGAATCAGCAGTTGGCAGAGCCTTGTTCGGTAATAAAGCTGGTAAAACAGTTGAGGTTGAAACGCTTTCAGGAAGTGTAAAATATAAAATTGTTTCAGTTTCAAGATAACAAAGTAGAGCGGCAAACTTTTTTTGCTGCTCTTTTTTATAAAGTGTAAAATTCGAAAGGAAGATAAAAATGTCAGAAAATCATGTAGAACAAGAACTTGAACTTAAAGAAATACTTCAAATAAGAAGAGATAAATTAAAAAAACTTCAAAATGTGGATAAAAATCCATTTGACGTGACAAAGTTCGATGTAAATGCAAACACAAAAGATATAGTTGAAAACTTTAAAGAGCCTGAAGAGGGTCAAAGTGGAGAATATGTAAGCATTGCAGGAAGAATTATGAGCTGGAGAGACATGGGCAAGGTGAGCTTTATGGATCTTCGTGATGCTAAAGGCAGAATTCAGC
>CAYJJB010000064.1:0-10643 GCA_964370405.1 uncultured Eubacteriales bacterium
AATATAAAAAATTATTATAAGCCCTAATATCAACAATCACTAAATAAAATAAAATAAAATTAATATAGGTTTTGGATATATCATATTGTAACACTATATTAAAGTGAATTCAACGCATTTTGTGCGTTCTAAGTAAAAATTTATATTGATTTTGAAAAAATAATTTCCAGTGGCTCATGTTTAAAAGAGAATGCGCCTATCTCAGTATAACCAAGTTTTCGGTAAAAATGCTGTGCTGTTTCATCAGATTGTGTTGAAGTGAGTACTGTGTCATGTCCAAGTTTCTTCATTTCACCCTCCCAAAATAAAACCAGTTTTTTGCCGTAACCTTTTTTTCTAAAATCTTCTAAAAAGTATAGTAAATTCATAAATGGGACACTGTCCCAAAATAAATTATATCTAAGCCAGCCAATTTTTATGCCGTCAATTTCGGCAATGCAAATTCTATTTGATTTTATGGAAAATAGTAGTTCATCTGAATTTATATGCTTATCGTTTTTTAAAAGAAATTCCGCATCATCTAAAGTTGCAAGTTTTATGTTCATTTTATTTACCTCGTTTTAATATATTAAATGAATTATATCAAAATAAAAAGTATTGTCAATATTCAAATGTTAATAATCTACTAATTTAGTGTACATTAACTTGACATATAATTTAAAAGTAGTATAATAAAATTAAATTAATTTTAGAAAGAGGAAATATTATGAATTTAAAATTTGCAAACGGAAATTCTATCCCTATGGTAGGTCTTGGCGTATTTTTATCTGAAGATGGTGTAGAAACTGAAAATGCCGTAAAATGGGCACTTGAAGCAGGTTATAAACATATAGACACAGCAAAAATTTATGGCAATGAAGACAGTGTTGGCAAGGCTATAAAAGAGAGCGGTGTGAAAAGAGAAGATATATTCATAACCACAAAACTTTGGAATGAAGATATAAGACAAGGCAGAACTAGAGAAGCTTTTAATGAAAGTCTTAAAAAACTTGGAGTAGATTATATAGATTTATATCTAATTCACTGGCCAGTAGAGGGCAGAGTTGAAGCTTGGCTTGAAATGGAAAAACTATATAAAGAAGGTCTTATAAAAAATATAGGTGTAAGTAATTTCCATAAAGAGCATTTAGATGAGCTATTATCAAAATCAACAATAGTGCCTTGTGTAAATCAAATTGAATCTCACCCAAGACTTACAAACTGCGAGCTAATCGATTACTGCAAAAGCCTTGGAATTGCTGTACAAGCATGGAGCCCACTAGGTGGCGGAACAACTGCTGCAGAGCTTCTTAAAAACGAAACATTAGTTGGTATTGGCGAAAAATACGGCAAATCAGCTGCTCAAGTAATTATTAGATGGAATCTACAAAGAGAAGTAATAGTTCTTCCAAAATCTGTAAAAAAAGAGAGAATTATTCAAAACTTTGATGTATTTGATTTTGAGCTAACACAAGAAGATATGGACAAAATTTTTGCGCTTAATACAAATTCAAGAGTAGGCGCAGATCCTATGAATTTTAATTTCTAATTTAGAGAAAATAGAAAGACCACCAGATTATCTGGTGGTCTTTCGCATTTAAGGATATTTTACACACAAATTTCTATTAAATTGCCTTCAGGGTCCAAAACACAGCTCTCATAATAACCGTCGCCTGTAGTTCGCGGGTTGCTTGCTACCTCATAGCCATCGTTTTTAATAATACTTGTCAGCTCACGCACTTTTTCTTCGCTGCCCACACTAAATGCCAAATGTATAAAGCCTGTACGCTTGTTGTTTGAGCTTTTTTCTTCAAGTTCTTCTAAGTTCATAAGCTCAATTCTTGCCCCACTATCAAAAGACAAAAAATATGACCTAAAGCCTGTATTTTTGTTATGATACATATTGTTTGATTTTGCAGCAAAATATTTTTCATAATAAGCTTTTGTAAGCTCTAAATCTTTAACATAAAGTGCTATGTGCTCTAATTTCATTTTTAAATAACCTCCAAATATATTGTATGTAGTGATTTGTTATGTTATAATTATATCATTCATATTTAGCTAAATCTATAATAAAATAGTATTTAACTATAATTATATCGCCAAAGGAGTAGAAGTATGACAAAAATATCTTGTGACATAATTTTAGACAAAAACAGTAAGGAGTTAAATGTAAAGGGCACAAAGGCCTTGCCGGTTGCAATATATAATGATGATTTAAAAGAAGAGGCAGTTCCGTATCACTGGCATGATGAAATTGAATTAATTGTTGTGATATCAGGAGAGATGGAGCTTGTTTGTGAGCTTGAAAAAATGGTCTTAAAAAAGGGTGAGGGAGTGTTTATTAATTCTGGCAGACTTCATTCTTGTACAAATTTTAATAATTCGCATTGTGTGATAAAGTCTTTTGTATTTCATTCACGTTTTATTTATGGCGATTTAAGCAGTGTTTTATTTGAAAATTATTTTCATAATTTTGTAGCAGAAACCTCTTTGGCGACTTGGCTTTTGTCAAGCGAAATGTGCGAAGCTGTGCTTATGGCTTATGACGCATTTATTGAGAAAAACTTTGCTTATGAATTTTTTGTAAGGGATAAACTTACAAATGTTTTACTAGGTATCATAAAAAGCGTGGAGCATAATGATGCACAAGTCGACTTTAAGACCATAAAACAACTTAATAGATGCAAGTCAATGATGACATTTATTCATCAAAATTTTGGAAAAGAGATAACGCTTCTTCAAATTGCTAAGAGTGCCAATATAAAAGAAAGTGAGGCATTAAGATGTTTTAAAAACACCTTAAAAACCTCACCGATTAAGTATCTTAAAAAATATAGGCTTGAGCAATCTGCATTTCTACTAAAGACTACGACAGAGCCGATTATTGATATTGGATTTACTTGTGGATTTTCTGAAATGAGCTATTTTTCAAAAAGCTTTAAAGAAAATTACACAATGACACCTACACAGTATAGAAATAGTATAAAATAAAATTAATTCATACTCTCAAACTGACTTGGGGGCTTTGAGAAAAAGGCTACTCTGGGTTCTAAGAATTTCAGTTTTTCTTCACTGTTTCTCACGCTTGAAAGAGGGGATAAGATAAAGTCCCAATTCCATAAATCATCACTTGCACCAAGGTATTCTTTAATCATTTCGCTACCTTGTGGTGCTATGGAGTGTAAAAGCGTAGTAATTACTTTGACACCGTAAAAACAGTCAGTAAGGATTTGTGCTCTTAAAGCGTTATCCTCGTTTTTCTCGGCTTCTTTGATGTTTGACACCCAGTGCTTATTCATATATCTTATAAAATCATCTAAAACATAGGTAAGTCTATGGAAGTCGTGGTTATACATATGTCTTTCAAATTCATATGCTTTTTCTTCACAGTAGCTAAGAATTTTTTCGTCTACTTCGCCATGTGGAACTATACTGTCAAAATAAGTTTGGGTGGTGTAAAAACAAGAACGAACCAGTCTGTTAAACACATTTGTTAAGAGATTGCCCTCTTTTAACACGGGGTCTTTTGATTCTCTTTCATTTTCAGGAAGATACACATTAGGTTGGAAGCTTGCATTTTTTGTGGCAAGTCCAAGGCTTAGAAAATGTATTCTAAGTTGCTCTGCTGTGTAGTGATTTAAAAGCTCACTTGCCATAGGTGGTTTTATGTCTGATGAGGAAGAGGCTTTCTTGTTCATAAATAATATATGCTTGTTGTCTACAATATGAGGAAGATTTACGCCCTCAAGTTTGTAGGCATCTTCCAGTTTATCGGCATAAAACGACACAAACATGCCCATTTCTGCAATGCCATAAAAATAAATATTGTCTTCACCTATAAACTGATAAACTTTTGAGTCTTCACTTTTCCAAAAGCTTTCCCATTCTTTCACATCACGGCCTACTGAGTTTAGATATGCCTTTGTAAAGGAGATAGGCGCCCAAAGGGATTCAGGCCATACCCAGAAAGTAAGATTGTCAAGACCTTCGCAGTTTGGTACAGGAACACCCCATTCGCAGTCGCCAGAAAGTCTAAATGGAACTAAGGTTTTACCTGTTCTAAAGCGAATTTCTTCATTTGTCAACACAGTTCGTGCTGCATCTCTATCAGTTAAATTCTTAAACACAAAGGTGTAAGATGGTTTTTTCTCTTCGTTTATAAGTTCGTGTGATGGAAGTTTAGCACAAAGTGCTTCAAGGTCTTCAACCTGTGTTTTTTGCACATAGATGACAGGGCTCTTTAGAAATTCTTCAATAGAGCGTATCATGTGTTTTCTGTGTGTTCCACTTTTTTTCCAAGTGTCAACTGCTTCTATCATAAGCTCTAAATAGCTGTCTAGTTTAAAGTACCAGTTTGTTACGTCACGAAGCTCTGGAGTGTTTCCTGTAAGAGTCGATTTTGGGTCTATAAGCTCCTCAGGATTATATTGATGCCCTAAGCCACATTCGTCTGCATATGCTTTTTCAGAGGCACAACCCTCAAACGGGCATTTACCTACTACTTGTCGACCATTTAAAAAAACTTCACGCTCAGTATCGTAAAACTGTGGGGTAGATTCTTTAATAAGGCTGCCATTTTTATATAATTTTTCAAAAAAATCTTTAGAAACTTCATTATGCCACTCTTTTGCAGTCCCCATTCCCGAAGCGGCAAATAAATTAGGTTTAATTAAATAGTCTGAAAGTGTCTTTTTTTGTAGTTCGTGGTTTTCTCCAACATAATCTTCAATGCTTCCAGAAAATCCGTTTTCACAAAGCTGTCTGTAGCCCTCAAGTGCAGGTGAACCATAGCAGTCTGTGCCTGATACAAATATTACATTTTCGTGTCCTATTCTATCCCTTAAAAATCGGGCAAAAGTGTCGGCATGAACAAACAAGCCGCCCACATGTCCAAAGTGTAAGTCTTTATTTCCGTAGGGCATACCCGAGGTTACTATCGCTTTTTTTGGAAACACGGGTCTCTCTTTTTTAAATGGTTTCATAAAGTATAAAAGTTCCTTCCTTATATAAGTTTAACAGCCATTGGTAATTCATTTACTGTGTCCTGTGTTTTATAAACATATATTATAGCAGTTTTATCAGAAATTGGCAAATTAAAATTTTGTCCGCTTTCATATTTTTGTAAAACTGTGTTTTGCTTTGTTTTTAGTAGCACATAATAGTTATCACAAGGGCTTAAGTCTTCGTTTTGTAAAGTGATATTTACACGGTCGCCCTCTATTTTAGAATGTAGAAGAATTCCACGGCTTACAAGTGTTTTTTGATTTTTTATAGCGTAGTCAAGTTGTTCAGACAAGCTTTTATCTTTGAAATCATCAGGCAGTTCCATATAAGTTGTGTGTGCCATTGATATATCCTTTTTTGCATGCAAATCAAGTCCTGCGGTAGGGGCAATTTTATAGCCTTTAAACACTAAGTCCTCCCACATTTTTATAGCCTGTATATTACAAGGGAAGTCAGGCGTGCCAAAGTTAATAATTTCTATAAAATCAATCTTATTATAGTCATTAATCTCCATTACAAAACCTGTGCCGTTTGCTATTGGCTGAGAAAAATGCTTAGGGTGTGCAAGACCCACTACACCGCCGTCTTCATGCACTCTGTCAAGCAGTTTGTCACAGTTTGAAAGCTCTATGTCGTCCCATGCTACATATTTTGTGATGTTATGGCATAAAATATGCCCATGATAAGAGGTGAGCTCATATCCCTTTACGTACTCAAACTCAGGTTTTTCTTTGAGATATTCATCGAGTACTGAAAAACCCGATATAGTGTTGTGGTCGGTGAGGGAGAAGGAGTGTATATTTTCATTTAGAAAAAAATCTACAAGTTCTTTTGCAGTAAGATTTCCATCAGATTCTACAGTATGGTTGTGAAGTTCAATTTTTTTAAACATCTTCATTCTCCTTTTCACTTACAGTAAGTACAAAATCAAGCTCTTTATCTATCACAAAATAGGAGTTTACTATGATTTTTAAGTGACCTTTTATGGGTGTGTCTATTTTAAGACAACCACGGCTTCTTTCGCAGTTTTTGCCAAAGTACATATCCTTATTGTCTAGTGGATTATGTTGATTTCCTATAAACTCACCATTTAAAAATGCTGCAAGCTGTATTTCTGTTTTAGGGTTATTATATAACTTTTCTAAATTTTCCTCTTTAAAATACTCTCCGCTTGCCTTTTTGTAGTCGTTTATTAACTGTTCTTTATAAGCAAGTGCGTTTTCAGATTTATCACCCGGGAAAGTTTTAAGGCTTATCTTTAAAAAATCTGTAGGTTCTTTAATATGAAATTGATATGTTATATTGCCAATAAAATTTTGGGGTAAAGTACCTTTGAATACAGTCATATGTATATTCTCCTATTAATTATAAAAGTCTAGTATTATTTATAATAAGTTCAAAGTCTAAACTAAGAAATTTTGCGGCTTTTCTGCAAAGCACCATGCGCTCTAAAAATATTTCAAAATATTCCATTACAGGGCATATGCTTGTATCGATTGTGATGTAGAAAATACAGGTTTTTTCCTGTGGGTTAATTTCAAGCCTTGATTCCTCAACGGCATAGTTTACCCTGTCGTGTATGTCAGCGGCCAAATTCATTTGTCTTACCCTTGTGCGCCTTACATCGCTCTTATCCGATAAAATCAAGGCGGCAGCAACGTGGTTTACGGGAAATGCGGTTTTTTCGTCGTGATAACCTATGGCAGAACAGATAAGGGCGATTTCTTTTGGGTCCATATTAATGGACTCTAGTATGTTAAACGCCATAAGTGCGCCGCTGTGCGCATGGTCCACTCGGTTTACAACATTTCCTATGTCGTGCATAAATCCTGCAATTGCTGCAAGTTCACAACTTCTCTTATCAAAGGAGAGCAGAGTTAGTATATCTCTTGCGTAATCACTTGTTCTTTTTGCATGGGCAAGTCCGTGCTCAGTATATCCAAGCTCATCTAAAAATTCGTTTCCGCTTTCAATATATGCACGTATCTTCGTGTTTTTAAATATTTCATCAGGTGTAATTTTATTATACATAGTTTCCACTTAAATCACCTTAGCATGTAAACATGCGATACATTGCCTCAAGACAAATTTTTGCGTGAAGTTTGTATTCTTCTAAATTTATGCTTTCGTTACAGTTGTGGACATTGTTTTCAGTGCCTTTAAATGAAGCACCAAATGCAACACCGTTATTATACATTTGTCTTGCATATGTGCCGCCACCCATAGAGTAAATGTCACATTTTTCACCAGTTACAGCTTCGTAAGACTCTGACAGCAGTTTAATAAAGTCGCTATCAGCAGGTAGATAAAGTGGTGCTTGATAATGAGAATTTGCCCATGTAAGGCCTGCTTCTTCTACAGCTGTTTTAATAATGTTTTTAATTTTATCGCCATCAACGGTTACTGGATGTCTGATATCAACCGAAAAGCTTGCGTTTTCTTCGTCCACATTTACAAGGCCTAAATTGAAAGTAAGTGCGCCGCTTGGCTCATCCGTAAAATTAACACCTATTTTAGAACCGTCATAAGTCATACCGATTTTTGTGTTTACAAACGAGAGTAAACTGCCTATTTTATTTGAAAATACACTGTGAAGCAAATCTATTAAAAGTGAAGCGGCATTTTTACCTTTTTCTGGTGCTGAGGCATGGCTTGCGACACCGTTTGATACTATACTGCAGCCAAAATCTGTTTTTGTTAAATTAAAATCTCCGTCTAGTTTGTAAGCGGCTTCGCTTAAAATATCAAATTCGCTGTCTGTGCAGTTTATTGATGCAATTGCTTTATAAGGAACTGCGTTTACAACTGTACCTGAAACAAAAGATTTTATAACAGAAGAGTCATTTTTATTTTCTACTTTGAAATTAAGTATACCTTTTTCACAGTTGCAAATACCGTAAACAGAGTCAGGAGTAAAGCCCATAGTTGGTTTTTGCTCTCTTTCAAAATAATATGGCATGTCTTCCATTCCTATTTCCTCGGCAGAACCCATTACGACACGAAGTTTTCTTTTGCCAATTACACCCTCGTCTTTAAGGGCTCTTAGGCAGTGGAGTGCAACGATTGCAGGGCCTTTGTTATCAGACACGCCTCTGCCAAATGCAAATCCATTTTTAATAATCATTTCATAAGGTGGGGTGTCCCAACCCTCGCCCTCAGGCACTACGTCAAGGTGAGCCATTACAACAGCATTTTCTTCGCCCTCGCCAATTTCTGCGTGGCAGGCATAATAATCGACATTTTTAGCGCTTAAACCATAAGATTTTGCCATGTCTACAGCAAGGTCAATAGCTTTTGCGGCATCTTTACCGAAAGGGTATTCACCTTTCTGCGGTTTCGCAACAGATGGTACAGCTACCATTTTTTCTAAATCGGACATAATGTCGTCCCAATAATTAAGTATTTTTTCTCCAAAAATCATTTGAATAGTTTCCTTTCGGTTTGCATATTTTTATATTAGTTACTCTTTATAAAATACGCTTTTTTAAGGGTAAAGTCAACACTAAATTTAATTTTAGGGGTAGTAAAATGATAGATTACATATGGTTTTTCATGATACTCACATCTTTTGCCTTTTCTTTATCTAGTGGAAATATAGAAAGGGTGAGCATGAGTATATTTGAAGGTGCAACAAATGCGGTAGAACTTACTATATCTCTAGTGGGAAGTATGGCGTTTTGGATGGGTATGACAAGGCTTGCAAAATGCTGTGGAATAACTAAGTTTTTAGAAAAACTGTTTATGCCACTTATCGATTTATTATTTCCAGCATTTAAGCATAATAATCATGTAAAAGAAAAAATGGCGCTTAATTTTACAGCAAATTTAATAGGACTTGGCAATGCGGCTACTCCCTTAGGCTTGGCGGCACTTAAAGAGATGGAAAAAAATCATAGGGGAGAGTACCCAACAAAAGAAATGATTTTATTTGTTGTGATAAACACGGCTTCTTTACAAATTTTGCCAACACAAATTGCAGCAATGCGACATGCCTTTGGCAGTGGTGATGCGTTTATGGTATTAATTCCTATTTGGATAACATCACTTTGCGTCACTATAAGTGTAATTACACTTTGCAAATTTATGGAGAAAATTAATCATGACAAATTTAGCTAATGTGTTTCCAGTACTTGTCGTAGCACTTATAGTGAGTATAGCATTCGTGAAATCCGTTCCGCTTTTTTCAGAGTTTATAAAAGGAGCAAAAGAGGGAATAGACTCGGCGGTGTCGATAATGCCAACACTTATTGGAATTTTAGTGGGGATAAGCATGCTGAATTCTTCGGGGGCTATAGATGCTATATCAAATCTTTTAAGTCCTGTTTGTCAGTTTTTTAATATTCCTGTAGAAGTAGTGCCACTGGCAGTTATAAGACCAATATCTGGAAGTGGTGCAAGCTCTGCTTTAATTAACATATTTGAAAACGAGGGGCCAGACAGCATAGCGGGACAAATTGGTTCAGTTTTATCTGCATCAACTGACACTACTTTTTATGCAATAAGCATTTATTTTGGGGCAAAACATTATAAAAGCTTGCTTCACACTCTACCATGCGCTCTTTTTGGAGATTTTGTTGCCATGGGGCTTGCGGTTATTTCTGTTAGACTTGCAAATTTTACCTAAATACAATATAATAGGAATATTATTTAAATTGGGGGAATTAAATTGTTACTTGCACTTGATGTTGGAAATACAAACATAACTATGGGCGTATATGATGATAAAAATCTGATTTTCGTTTCTCGTATGGCAACAGACACTGTGAGAATGGAAGATCAGTATGCGGTTGAAATTTCAGATATATTAAAACTGTATAATATTGATAAAAGAGCTGTTAAAGGCGCCGTTATAAGTTCGGTTGTTCCAAGATTAACAGGCTACATTTCAAAGGCGATTAAACTTATTTTTTCAATAGAAGCACTTGTTGTAAGTGCCGATATAGTAAAAGATTTAGAAGTAAAAGGCGGAAGCCTTAATATGTTAGGTGCTGACTTAATAGTCGGTTGTCTTGCTGCAAAACGGTTTTATTCTTATCCAAATATAGTAATAGACATGGGCACAGCGACTACCCTTTTTGTAACAGACAAGGACGGTTTTATAATAGGTGGTTCAATTTTACCAGGGGTAGGAATATCGCTTGATGCACTGACAGGCAGGGCGGCACAGCTTTCTTCAGTAAGCTTAGAAACACCAAAGTCAGTAATAGGAACAACCACACCGGCTTGTATTCAGTCGGGCATAATTTTTGGAGCATCGTCTATGATAGATGGACTTTGCGAGAGAATAGAAACCGAACTTGGGTATGAGTGCACAAAAATAGCAACAGGCGGACTTGCAAAAACAGTGGTAGAAAACTGTAAATCAGAGATAATTCTAAGCGATACTTTGTTACTAGATGGGCTAAAGATTATTTATGAAGAATATCTTTTTAGTTGAGAGTTGATAGTTGAGAGTTGATAGTGGTGGTGAAATGCTTCGCATTTTCGACTGTATGAGCTCCATTAATATAAAAAGCTAGCACTTTGAAAATGAAGTGTTAGCTTTTTGTTTATCTATTATTTTTTATCTGTTTACCCACGTTGGGTTCAAGTCCTTCTGCATAAAAAAAGAACCCATCTGATAGATGAGTTCTTTTTTATTTGGCAGGGGCCCAAGG
>CAYJJB010000065.1:0-10624 GCA_964370405.1 uncultured Eubacteriales bacterium
AAAAAACAACTCCTTTTCTATAGCAGTATAATACAAAATAATAAAAAAAACAATTACTTTCAAAAAAAACTTGCAATTGTTTTAAAAATCTGTTACAATTAAGTTCGCGAAAAAAAGTAAATCACCCTTTAAGGAGGTGCAGATATGGCTAAGTGTGAAATATGCAGTAAAGAAGTATCTTTTGGTTGCAAAGTATCTCACTCAATGAGACATTCCAATAGAACATGGAAACCCAACATCAAGCGTGTAAAGGCAATTGTAAATGGTACACCAAAACGTGTACACGCCTGCACCCGTTGCTTGCGTTCGGGCAAAGTTCAAAGAGCTATCTAATTTTAGCTTTAAAAGACTTCAATATGCAAAATGCAAAAATCTCCAATTTGGAGATTTTTTTGCATTTTATAGACTTTACTTGCCAAATGGTTCATTTAATGTAAGATCTGATAATGGTTCTGTTTCAAATCCATAAATAATATTTAAAGATTTTTCGCAGGCTATGTCAACAAGCTTAAAAAAGTCTTCATTTCTTTCATTTGTGCTGTAGTCTTTCCATGTAGCTTTTGAAACATTGGCATAATCTATCTCATCATCTTCAATAATAGGCCTAAAATGGCTTGCAAAATCAAACTTAAATCCTTTGCCAAACTTATCTAGTATGCTCCTTTTTAAGCCAGATTTGTCATTTAACAAAGTAAAAATAGATATTGCATCTTGCGTCGACTGAAATATTTTTTCATAACTTACATCTTCGTCAAATAAATCTAAAATTAAGCTTTTATACATCTGTGCAATACTTTTTTGCACAGATTCATTTTTTGGGAAATAATCTTGAAGTTTCACTTCACTTGGAATTGCTTCTTTTTCATATCTTAAAAAAATTGTATCAAGAGTAGATTCTATTATTACATGACCATTACCTTTTTCAATTTTCACATTTTCATTTTCAAGTTTATCTGCAAGAAAATCCACATAAGGATGTGCCACACTATCTAAACTATAATGACAAACAAATCCTAAAAAGTATGAAGAGCTTGCAAGCTCTTTTTTTTCTTTTATATAAGAAATTAATGAAGTTAATACTTTATTTGGGTCGCAAGCATGAATTTTTGAGCCATACTGCGAAATACTCTCTCCCCTCATCCACGGTAAAAATCTGTGACAAAATAAAAAGTCAGGTCCCTGACATCCCCATGCAAAGGCATTTTCATCAACAACCTTTACTATATTTCTATCTTTTAAATTTTCTAGCACCCTTTGCCCACAAAGGTAGTGCGTTATAGCCGATGGCATATTTTATTCTCCTTTTATAAATAGATTTGAAAACACCGTGTACATATCTTGCGGTGGCAAAAGCTTTATCACTTTTTCACTGTCCCATAAATTCGACTTAATAACTATCTTACCACAGTGTAGTGCATGTCGATTAATAAAATCCGTTTTGCCTCCATACAAATCATCTCCACAAAGTGGATGTCCTATACTTTGCATATGCACTCTAATTTGGTGAGTTCTTCCAGTTTTAATTTTTATTTTAAGCAGTGAGTGCTTATCATCACTTGCCATTTTCTCATAACTAGTAAATGCGTGTTTTCCCATACCTGTTTCACGAATAATTATGCTGTCCTCTCTAAGCTGTATAGGACTATCAATTTCCCCAAAGTTATCTGTTACACCTTCACAAATTGCTGTGTATGTCTTATCAATGCTAAGTCCTGCCATAATGTAAGAATTTTTTGCAAGCACTACAAGACCGCTTGTATTCATATCAAGTCTGTAAATCGGTTTAAACCCACCTTTTGGAAGCTTAACACTTTGCATAAGTGTTCCATTAACATGTTTGCCCATGGGATACATTGCCATAAATGGCGGTTTGTCAACAACAATCAAATTTTCATCTTCATATATTATGTCAACTAAATTTTCTGACACCTCATACTGATTTCTGCTTTCTTCCTCAAAATCAAGCGAGAGCACGTCATTTTCATGTATTATGTCAACCACTCTTGCGTGCACACCATTTACCAAAATGCCAAGTTTTTTATTTTTAAGTTTTTTTACAGCACGTGCGGAAAGCTTAACATTATGCCTTAAATAAGCATTTACAGACTTACCGCTATGTTCTTTTTGTATTTTAAAATTAACTGTATTATTCATTTTATTCTATCAATGAGCGAAATAGTAAGCTTTTCTAAACTCGTTGTATCGCCTTTAAATTTAGAAAGTTCATTTATAGCTTGTTTAGAATATTTTTCAACTAATCTCTCGCACTCTTCAAAACCTAAAATTGACATAAAATTACATTTTTCATTTTGCAGGTCATTCCCAGTGTTCTTACCCATTACCTTACTATCACCAATAATATCAAGCATATCATCTCTAATTTGGAAGGCAAGACCAAGGTTTTCTGCATAACTTTCTGCCCATGCAAGCTCTTCATCACTGCCTTTAGCACAAAGCGCACCCATTACACAAGAGGCTTTGATAAGTGCAGCAGTTTTTCCCATATACATCGCTTTTAAAACTTCAACATCACGCTTTTCGCCTTGAGTTTTAAGGTCTATGCACTGGCCTTTAACCATTTCTCCTGCAAATTTTGACAAAACACTTGCACATTTTATTGCAGTGTCTGCCCCAACCTTTTTTACGGCGTCTTCACAAAGTATTATTTCAAAAGCTTTTGTAAGCAGTGCGTCGCCCGAAAGTAGTGCTATATCTTCACCAAAAACCTTATGATTGGTTGGTTTGCCTCTTCTTAAATCATCATTGTCCATGCAAGGCAGGTCATCGTGAATTAAAGAGTATGTGTGTATCATTTCTATTGCACATGCAAAGTCTATAGCTATATCTTCATTTACACCTAAAAGTTTTGCAAATTCTAAAACAAGCAGTGGTCTTATGCGTTTTCCACCTGCTTTTACACTGTAGGTAATAGATTCAAATAAAACTTCACCGTATTTATAATCACTTTCATTAAAATATTGCAACAATTTTTTATCTACTATTTCCACTTATTTACTCCTCATTATCGCTTAATAACTTTTTATCTGTTATTTCAACTTGCTCTTGTGCACTTTTTAATATTTCATAGCATTTTGCAGAAAGCCCTGCACCCTCATTAAATAATTCAAGTGCTTCATCAATTGATATATCGCCTTCAATTTTTTTAACAATTTCCTCTAATCTGTCCAGTGATTTTTCAAAATCAAATTTCGCTGCCATAATAAGCCTCCTTTTCATCTACCGTTACCTTAACTTTTGCATTTTGCGTAGTCAGTTCTAATTTATCGCCTATATTAATGTCTTCATATTCACTAACTTTTTTCCCGTCTTTTAAAAGCACTGCATAGCCTCTTGAAAGGACTTTTAAAGGGCTTAGTGCATCAAGTTTATCACTTGCTGCCGTTACACTTGTAATTTTATTTGAAAGATTTTTCTGCATTGCTTTTGATAAATTTATCTTTAGCATATCAAGACGTGTACGTTTTATACTAAACATCGAGCGCATTGTTTTAAATGCTTTTGATGTGCTGATAAAATCTAGTTTCATGCTTTTATTTTCAAGATTTCTCTTAATTCTTTGGTACATAAATTTATAAAGATTATCCACCCTTGCCTTAACCTCAACTGCATCAGGCGTTGCCATTTCTGCTGCCGCACTTGGCGTAGGCGCCCTTAAATCTGCCACAAAATCACAAATTGTAAAATCTGTTTCGTGTCCTACTGCTGATATTATAGGCACTTGACATGAATGTATAAGCCTTGCAAGGGTTTCATTATTAAACGCCCATAAATCCTCAATAGATCCGCCACCACGTCCAATAATTACCACATCAGCTACTTTTTCTTTACTAACTTCTCTTACAGCCTCAGTAAGAGAGCTTACCGCCAGTTCGCCTTGAACGGACACAGGGTGAATTTTTACCGAAGCTACAGGCCATCTTCTTTTTAAAACATTTAATATATCCTGAACCGCCGCACCTGTAGGTGATGTTATAACGGCAATATTTTTAGGGAACTTAGGAATAGCCTTTTTATACATATCGGAAAAAAGACCTTCTTTTTCAAGTTTTTCTTTAAGTTGTTCAAACGCTAAGTTCAAAGCACCTAAACCATCGGGTTGTATATCTACAGCATAAAGTTGATACCTGCCAGCCGCTTCATAAACTGATATACGACCTCTTATTATAACTTTCATACCATCACTTAAATTAAATTTTAGTCTTTTTGCATCACTTGAAAACATTACCGCATTGATAAGCGATTTATCGTCTTTAAGTGAAAAATACATATGTCCTGATTTATAGTGATGATTAAAATTTGAAATTTCTCCACAAATAAAAATGCTGTTAAGCACTTCTTCAGAATCTATAATTGATTTAATATAAGCATTAACTTGACTTACATTTAAAACGGATACTTTCACTTTTTTCCCTCCTACCAAGATAAGCTATACCTGCCGCATTATCAGCTGAAAACTGAGGGCTTGCAAAATAGCTGTCTAAATTTTTTGAAAGAAATTTTCTTATGTATGAGCTTGAGGACACACCGCCTGAAAATATTATCGGCAAATCCCCATAAATTTTAACTGCCTCAAATAGGCATTTTTCTATATTATTTAAAATTAAAGATAGGCACATTGCACTTATCTCTTCTTTATCCACATTTTCTTCTATCATTTTGCTACATTTATTCTCGATGCCCGAAAGCGAAAAATCTATCCCCTTTGTACTGCACTTAGTTTTAATTCTTTTAGAAAACTTAAGCGCAAGTTCATCTATATATTTACCACCAGGAAAAGGTAGTCCCATTTTAACAGCCGTCCTGTCTATTGCTTGTCCTGCATTTAAATCCAGCGTATTCCCAATAATTTTAATCTCTGGTAAAGACTTTCCTTTATTTTCAACAAGTAAAATTTCGCTTGTTCCACCTGATAAATGAAGTGCAATAAACTTCTTTGACAAAAGCTCTGTCTTATCACATGAAAAAAGAGCCGCTGCTATGTGACCTTCCTGATGAGAAAAGCTATAAAAAGAAGCGTTTAATGCACTGCTTAAAATTCTCCCAGTGCTCTCACCTACTAAAAAACATGGCATGTATGAGCCTTTTACATTTCTGGGTTTATCCGCCACAGCTACAACATCAATATTTTTATAAGTCAAAAGCAAGGGGTTTAACACCTCTGTAAGCTGTTTTGTATGAAAAAACACAGCATCACTTTGCCTTAGTCCTACCTGCCCTTCTTTTACTGGCAATAACTTTTTTGACTGAATTATTTGGTCATCAAAATAAATTGCTGCAGAACTTGTGTAGTTACTGGTGTCAAGTCCTAAAACTGTATACTTACTCACTTTCAACTACATCGCTTTCATTTTGAGCATTGTCAGTTACATCGCTTTCGTCGCTTTCAAGTATATCTTCTTTAATACCTTTAGCAACTGATGACAATACTCCATTTATATAAGAAGGATCTTTTTCTGTACCATAAGTTTTTGCAAGCTCTACCGCTTCATTAATGCAAATGCTTACAGGTGTTTTTTTATCTATTAAAATCTCATATGACGAAAGTCTTAAAATGGCAAGTGCCGTCTTTGTAATTCTGTTAAATGCCCAACCCTTTAAATTTTCTTTTATTCTTTCATCTATAAGCTCCATATTATCAGCTGTGCCTATAGCAAGATTTTCTGAAAAATCATCAAATTCTGCCTCTCTTAAATCTTTGGCATTTTGTATAATTTCTCTCATTCCTTCAGTAGTTACCGCCTGTTCAAACAAGCAGATAAAAGCAAGCTCTCTGGCTTTTCTTCTGTTCATATTAATACTCCATTTCTAAAAAAATAAACGAACCTAAAACATAGTAGGTTCGTTTAAAATCATTATAAATATTTCAAGCTTCACCTTTTGTCTTAACCCCAAACTTTATATGTATAAAATTATACCATATATTGCATGTGATTGGCAAGCTTTATGAATTTAAGTTTTAATTTTTTTATTCAACTTCTAAAAGTTTAATATTTTCAGCTGCAATTCCAGTTTGAGTTGTAATTATATCTTGAATTATAAGTGCATTTTCACCCACTTTGTCAACTACAACATTGCATGAATTTCCACTTACAAATACTACAGCCTCTTCAATGCCTTTTGCTTTTAGTAAATTCTCAGCAGTGGATTCTTGAAGCATCACTTGTGCAATTTTTGCAGATTCATCAACTGCGGTTTTCTTTGCCTCTTCATCAGCATTTACATCTTCTAATACATCTTCAAGCATAGATATCGCCTCATCTCTTGCAGTCTGTCTTGTAATTCTTGCTTCACTTATTGCATTTGATACCGAAGCGTAACTGTCTTCACTTGGTGCTAATACCTCATCATTAACTGTTTCAAGATATGAATTATTTACAAGCTGTGCTATACCTAAATCTTCATCTTTTATTTCGGGCTCGGTATTAATTTCCACCGTATCTCCTACACTGCCATTTACAACTTGCGGTTGTGTAAACTGCCAGTTTAAATAAACCGCTGCTCCAAGTGCTAAAATTAACGCTCCTAGTATGACCTGTCTTTTTGCAAATTTCATCTTTAAATACCTCTTTCTATGTATATTTGTTGACAACACATACTTCATTTGATGAAATATCTAGCGCTGTCATAACTGCATGGATTATGCTTTCTTTTATCACCGTATTTTGGGCATATTTTGTAACTATAACAACACCCCTAACTTCGGGATAAACCTCGCTTAATAAAACTGTGTTTTCATTTCCATTTTCATCTTCAATTACAATATAATTTTTTTCACTTTCCACCTCCGTTGTAAGATTGTTTTCACTACTGTTTTGTGTATTGCTGTCTTTAATTTCCGTTGCATAATTATATGTTGCACCGCCATCTAAAGTAAGCATTATAACAGGGTTTGTTTCACCTGTTATAGCAGATATAATATTAGAAGTTTTTTCTTCAAGCTTTGCTTCTATATCTATATATATATTCTCTAATGGCTCAGGTATTTCTTCTTTTTCAAAATTTATATACTGAGAAAGGACTATAATAACAATCCCTGTAATACCTATTACCATTGCAATCTTCATTCTATTTTTTTCTGCAAAAAATTTGTTTATTTTTTCCATTTACAACTCTCCTGACACTTCAAAAGGTATAAGACCTTTAAAAATCTCATCAATAATAATTTTTGCTCGCGGCACATCGTAAATATATTTAATTTTCACCTCCATTTCTTCAATTAAAATTTCATCATTTTCGTTTATGCTAAGTATCGCATCTACCGATGTACATTCAATATTTACTATAGCTAATGCCTCTTGTATCACCTTTGCAAGCTCTTCTTCTCCGCTTAATAAATACATTTCATTTATAAATTCATCAATTTCTTCTTGATACTTACTTTGTTCATTAAACGTAAACTGTAAACTATCTGTATCAAAGCTTAATATTGCTGAAATTATAAGCACTGTGTATAAAAGTGCGTAGATATATTCATTTATCTTGTTTTTTGGTGTGATATAATAAAGTATTTCACCTGACATCAAGGTTATAGTTGCTGTAAATATAATACTATTTATTTGTTCCATATATGTTTATGCTCCCCAAAACAAAGTTATGGCTGAAATAACTATAGAAATAATGCAAATTGATAAATTTATTGAAAGTACAAGTTTAACAACAGTTTGAACAGCACTTAAAAAGTCCAACACATTTTTCATGCTGAAAAAATCCGCCGCAATAATTAAAGCCTGAGTTACAAAAAGCCATAGCAAAATTTCTATTACCGGTGCGATAAATATTGAAATTGATGCAAGTATTCCAAATGCGCCTGCTCCTGACTTTAAAACCTTTATACTATTTTGCACAGCTGCCACGCCATCACCAAACGCACCTCCTACTATAGGTATTGCAGAGCTTGCAATGAATTTAACCGTCTTTGTAGTTGCAACATCTGTAGCACCCATAACGGCAGCTTGTACCGATATGAGGCCTGAAAATGCAGTTACACAAAAAATCATGAACCATTTTATTAACTTATACACAGAACCACAAACACTTTTAATACTTAAATGTGAAAAAACTGAAGATAGTGAAATGCCAAGCAAAGCCGAAAGTGCTGGTATAAATATTAAATTTGTAAGTTGCACCAGTGCATTTGCTCCAAAAATAGACATTGCTCCATAACTGCTTCCTACTGCAGTACTGCCTGAGGCTATCAAAAGTGTTACATAAACTGGAATAGAAACAATTAAAAAGCCACCTACAACACTGCTTATCATATGTGTATTAGATATTAAATTTACTATATGAGGTACTATGAGTATACTTATTGATACCGCCGCAGAAATTTGACAAAGTTTTTCATTTTCATCTTTAAAAAAGCCAGTTATAGCTATTATTACAATGCTAATTACAAGAATTTTAATAGGCTCTACATATGAATTTCTCAAAACTTCACCCATTACAAAAAACATATTCTCAAAGCTAAATCCACTTACATCGCTTGCATCTTCAACCCCTAAATCAGAAAGTCTATCTAAAGCTTCATCAGAAAGTCCATCTTCAAGCTCTTCCAAGCTTTCATCTGTAAACTCATCTATACTCTCAGCATAAACATTTTGAGGATGTAAATTTATTAGCGAAAAAAGAATAATAAAAATAAATATCTTCTTCATAAACTAAGCACCATCCTCACCTGTTCAAGTAAAGTTTGAAAGAGAGGTAGCGCTATTACCATGCTACATATTTTCATAGCAATAAGTGTTGCATTAGAAAGACTTTTTTCACCAGCTTCATCACAAACCGATTTTGCAATGCTTCCCAAAATATTTATTCCTGCTAGCTTTATTGGTATACTTATAAATTCCTCTTCAACCCCAAATCCTCTTACATTTTCAATTAAGTCATAAAGCGGTGCGATAAGTAAAAAAACAATATAAACCGTGACAGCCAAGCTAAAAACAAGTGCAAATTCTGGATTTTTCTTCCTTATATAACTGCCTATCACAGCACTTAATATGGCAAGTAATAACAGCGCATATATACTCATAAGTTAAATACCGATATAATAGTGTCGAATAAGTCGCTAATTTGTGTAACTATTATCATAAGCACCACTATAAGTCCTGCAAGAGTTGTCATCATGGCTTGTTCTTCTCTACCTGAGCGTATTAGAAGCTGATTAAGAATTGCCACAATAATACCTATAGCCGCTATTCTAAAAATTAAATCTACGTCCATATCTTTTTTCCTTTATTTTAAATAAATATAATGGCTACTGCTATGCCGCAAAATGAGTATAAATAAAGATAAAGTTTTGCCTTATTACTCATATTCTTAACGGCAAAATTATACTGCTCCTTAGCAAGATTTTGACATCTTTCTATTAAATTTATTTGACTTTCCATATCGCTTTTACCAAATTCACTTGCAAAAATGTTTACCGATGCCTTGTCAGCACTTTGTGTAAAGTATGTATTAGCAGACAGATTTAGAGCTGTTATGGGTTGATTATTTTTAAAGTGTTTAATTATTTCTTTAGAAAAAAGGTTGTCTTCCATTTCAAGCACTATTGTTTTAAAATCTTGAGAAGAAAACATTAGTTTTGATTTGAATTCGGATAAAAAATTGATGTAACTCTCAAGATTTCTTACTCTTATGCTATATCCCAGATACTTTAAGCACCCTGCAAGCACTCCTGAGAGGAGTATTAACGCTATTCCCATATATTTCATCAAATTCACCTACACTATAAATTTTATGTATCTTTGTGGGGCTTTCTCTGCCTTTTAAGACGACTATATTTAAAAAAGCCCCTGTTTTTACAAGTTCTTTAATTAATGGTCTTACATTTTCACCTGTATCTCCATGCACGCTTGCAACCAAACCCACACCACAAGACATTGCATTTTCTATAGAAATAAAATCATTTGTGTCAAGTTCGTCACAAAGTATAATTTTTGCGCCTAAGTTCCTAATAGCATGCGAAAAACCTATACTTTTTGGGTAACCACAAAGGGTGTCCACTCCAAAATATTCACGATTATTTGTAAGTTCAAACCTCTCATCAAGTACCACAAGTCGCTTGTTTTTGTATATCCTTATCAAGTCTTTTAGTATTGTGGTTTTGCCAGACGACGGCTCTCCAACTAATAAAATGCCTTTTTCAGGCGACAAATTAGCTTTTTCTATCTCATCTGCCGCACCAATAATAGTTCTGGGTATTCTAAATATGAGCGATGTTATGTCACGAATATTTTCAAGTTTTCCAAAAGTTCCCACTATGCCTGTCCCACAAACACCTACCCTAAACTTATTTTTCGCACTTATAAACCCGTTTTTTATTTCCTCCATATGCTTATAAACCGAGTAATCGCACAGTGAAAAAACAGTTTCTTCAATTTCCTTTTTTGATACAATATCGGATTGAAGCATAAAAACACCACCATTTTTCAGGTAAAGGCATGGTTTCTCATTAAGTCTTAATGCTATGGCATAAGTACTATCCTTTAAATCTTTAGAAAGTGATAAAAGCTCGTCATTTCTATATTTTATAAGCATAGAAAGTTCATCAAAAAAATTTTCCAAAGCCTTGTCCTCCTCTCCCTTTTTAATATTTATATTA
>CAYJJB010000066.1:0-1940 GCA_964370405.1 uncultured Eubacteriales bacterium
TGCAAGGTTTTTAAAAAAATTTAAAATTATTTTTAAGTTATTTAATTAAAGGTAAATTTTCAAGTACACGTCTTACCATATCAAGTGCGTGAGAACCTGATACAAAGCGGTGCCACTCTCTGTTTTTCATTCGACCAAATGCAGTCCTTTTTGAAACAAAGACTTCTTCTTTATATGCAACACCAATATACACAAGACCTACAGGTTTTTCTTCACTTCCGCCATCAGGTCCTGCAATGCCCGTAATTGAAACGGCAATGTCGGCACCTGATAATTTTTTCATACCCTTTGCCATTTCATATGCCACTTCTTCGCTTACAGCGCCGTGCTTTTCTAAAGTTTCGGGTTTTACTCCCAAAAGTTTAGTCTTTACATCGTTTGAATATGTAACACAGCCCATGTTAAACACCTCAGAGCTGCCGCTTATGTCGGTAATTCTTTTTGCAAGGTATCCGCCAGTGCAAGACTCGGCAAAAGAGATAGTCATAGAGCGCTCTTTAAGCCTTGTAACAACAAGCTCTTCAAGACTTCCTATGTCTATGCTGTAAACAAAGTCGCCAACTCTCTCCATTATATCTTTAATTATTGGTGCACACATTTTGTCGGCTTCCACTTCATTTTCTGCCTTTGCAGTAACTCTTACAAAACATTCACCCTCTTTTGCATATGGAGCAACTGTTGGGTTTTCACTATCTATAAGGTCATGTATCATTTCAGCAACAGGAGCTTCTCCTCTGCCATAAATATGTATGTTATGAGAACGTATTACCTGTGTGTTTCCGCTTAGCGACACAAGGTATGGTATGCCGTAATTATTAAGCATTGGTGTAAGCTCTGATGGCGGTCCTGGGAACATCATTACGGTTTTGCCCTCATCAGTTGTAAAAACGCAACCCGGTGCTGTGCCGTTATCGTTTTCTAAAACAGTGCATCCCACCGGAAGAATAACTTGTTTTTTCTGATTTTCTGTCATATCAATTCCAGGAAACTGCTCTAAAAGTCTTTTATAGCAGTCCTCTCTAAATTCAAGCTCACGCCCAGCTGTTTTTACAACAGTTTCTTTAGTTAGGTCATCAACTGTAGGGCCAAGACCTCCTGTGGTGATTAGTATATCACTTCTTGAAAGTGCAAGTTTAACAGCATCTTCAAGCCTTTTTGGGTTATCACCTATCGTTACAGCATGTAAAAGATTTATGCCAATACCTGCAAGTTCTTTTGCTATTATTGTTGTATCTATGTTTACTACTTTTCCTAAAAGCAGTTCTGTACCAACTGAAATAATTTCTGCATTCATAACTTAACTCCTATATAATAAAAAATTTTATTAGTTGAAAGTTGATAATGGATAGTTGATAGCGAAGGTTCATGCCTTTGGCATGTTTTAAATATAAGAAAACACTTTGTGTTTTCCGCCACAACTCTCAACTCTCAACTATCCACTCTCAACTAATTATCATCGTTTCTGTATTTTCCAAACAATATTTAATCTCTTCTTCTATATCTAACGCTGTTTCAGCCTTATCAAGCACATGAACAGCTGGCCTTGTTTTTGGTCTTCTTGGGGTAAATACTGTACAGCAGTCCTCAAAAGGTTCTATTGATATGTCAAACGTGCCTATTTTATGCGCAAGTTCCACAATTTCAGATTTATCTGTGCCTATAAGCGGTCTAAATATTGGCATGTCAGCCACTGCATCTGTACAGGCAATTGCTTGTATTGTTTGGCTTGCAACTTGTCCTAGGCTTTCACCAGTTATAAGTGCATGACACTCTTCCTCTCTTGCAATTATCTGCCCTACTCTCACCATAAATCGGCGCATAATGATAGTTGATAATTCCTCAGGGCAATTATCTCTAATATGTTCTTGAAGCCTTGTAAAATTAACGGTTATCATTTTAATTCTGCCAGAGTATTCCGACACTTTTTCTAAAAGCCTTAC
>CAYJJB010000066.1:2040-10159 GCA_964370405.1 uncultured Eubacteriales bacterium
ACATCGACCGTGAGATGTGGAAATTTTTCTAAGATATATCCGCCAAGCTCTGCCGAAATCTCAGGAGATTTAAGCGGAAATTTTTTATCAGAACGCTTGCTTTCAACCTTAAATGTGTTTACTGATAAAAGGTGATTTTCAAGATATTTTACGGTTGTTTCCTTTATATCATCCATCTCTTTTTCACAAACTGCCGACTTGGTGTAGGCAACTATTCCAAAGATTTTACCTACTTTTTCGGCTGTAGCGTCTAGGTCTACATCGTCTTTTAATGGCTTAATATAGATGGTTGACTGCATACAGCTTATGTCAAATTCGCCATTTTTTGCTATTCTTCTTTTGATGTTTTTAATAAGCATAGACTCAAATATTTTACGGTTTAAACCCTTTAAAACAATTTCACCTAGCTTTATTAGTATTACTTCTTTCATGTTTTACTCCGTTTTCTTTTTTTGTTATATCGCAAATTAGATTTGTTATTATATATTCGTAAATGTAAGTGCGGATTGTGTTTATAATCTTCGAGCCTTAAAAAATGAGTAAACGCCATATGCTAATATAGCAATCGCCAGTATTGCCCAAAATATTAAAGCAATAGTATCAATCCAAATACCTATTGATACTCCGAAAATACACCATAATACCCCAAGACTGATAAGTAAAAATACCTCGCTTTTTCGTGCTGATTTATTGCTCTTAGCAACACAACCTATTATAAAGCACCCAACTAATATGCCCATTATTATGCCATAAATAGCAAAACCGAAGTATTGTTGCATGAGATACTTTTCCCAACCAGACTGGCTAAATAGATCATTTCGAGTTTCAAGATTACTTATGTTAATAAAATCTTGTATCCTAAAATATAGACTTATAAGCACTAAAAAAGTTCCAAATAATACCAACCATTTTTGATATGGTTTTTTCCAGTAACTAAAAGTTTCATTCTTGTTCATAGCTTGCCTCCCAACATATAGATAACCTTACTATAGGCATGAATTTAAAATTAAGCCGTAGTCCCTCATTAAATCTAAAACTTTACAAAATAGTAGGGGACGGGTTGCCCGTACCGTAAAGTTCACACAAAAATTTTCACTTAAAATGCGCCAAAGTATTTATGGCGTTTTTTAGTTCCTTTATAAAAATATCTATTTCTTCAAAAGTGTTTTCATTACAAAAACTCACCCTGATAGAGCTTTGTATTTTATCAAGCGGTAAATTCATGGCACTAAGCACAGTGCTTGGCTTGTTTTTTGAGCAGGACGAGCCTGTTGACACAAAAATTTTCTTGCTTGATAAAAAATTCAGCACGGTTTCCCCTCTTATTTTTGCAGGGGAAAAATTTAATATATGCGGGGCACTCCCTTGTGGACTATTAATGTGAGAGCCCTCTATCTCCAAAAGTTTTTCTCTTAAATAATTATTAAGCGCCTGCAAATTATTTTTTTTATATTCTTTTGCAGCAACTGCCATTGCACAGATAGAGCTTAACGCCTCTGTGCCCGAGCGCATTTTATTTTCTTGCCCTCCACCTAAAATTAGCGGAGCAATTTTTTTGCCGTTTTTTATGTATAGTGCACCAACGCCTTTAGGTCCGTGGAATTTATGTGCGCTGATACTTACTAAATCCACATTTTTCATATCAATCGGCACTTTTAAAAAACCTTGCACATGGTCTACATGTATAAGTGCCGGTGCACCCGCCTTTTTAATTGCAGGTGCTATCGCATTTATTGGATTTACAGCACCTGTTTCATTATTGACTGACATAAGGCTTACCAAAATAGTTTTACTTGTCACGGCATCAAAAATTTGTTTAGCGCTTATATTTCCGTCGTCACCGGGTGTTAAAAGCTCTACTTCAAAGCCCTCTTCACTTAGTTTTTCCAAGGCTCTTAGCACAGATGGATGTTCTGTTTTTGCGCTTACTATTTTATTTCCTCTTTTTTTAAGCGCTCTTGCCGCACCTAAAATAGCGGTGTTGTTGCCCTCTGTTGCACCTGATGTAAAATATATTTCCTTGTCACTTACACCAAAAGTTTGCGCCATTATTTTTCGTGCTTCATCAAGCTCTTTTTGTGCGCTAAAGCCAAAACTGTGAAGAGATGACGGGTTTCCATAGCACTGTGTCATTATTTCATACGCCTTTTTTGCGGCATTTTCTGACACCTTAGTGCTTGCGCTATTATCAAAATATATGTTCAAAATTATCTTCCTTTATTAAAGACTTCTGTATCCTGTGGTAAAATCTATCAAATTATTTAGCTTTTCGCCTTTTAAATATTTCTCTAAATTATCGGCAAATATCTTCAAAATTCGCTCTCTTGTTTCGTCTAAATGATAAAAACCTGAGATGTGAGGAGTTATAAACGCTGTAGGTATATCCCAAAGTCTGTGGCCTTTTGGCAGTGGCTCTGGCTCTGTTACGTCTAAAACAGCACCTGCAAGATGACCACTCTCAAGTGCGTCACTTATTGCTTCCATGTCTATGATATAGCCTCTTCCAACATTTATAATATATGAGCCTTTTTTCATAAGTGATATTCTTTTTTCGTCTATCATATTTCTAGTTTGCGGTGTTCCGGGCATTGCAATTGCCAGCACATCAGTACGTGGTAAAATCTCGTCAAGTTTATCTGATGTTATAATTTCATCGGCATAAGGAGATGGAGTGGTGTCCGTTCTTCTCACTCCTATTACATATGCACCAAGTGCTTTACAGCGCATTGCATACTCTGTACCTATGTCGCCCATGCCTAAAACCACTACAGTGGATTTGTACATGCCATCCACATTTCCAAGGCTTTCCCATGAGTGAGTTTTTTGCGCATCTCTGTACAAAAACATTTTCTTAATCATAGCCATATGCCCTGCAAGCATAAATTCACCTATGGCAAGTCCGTAAGCGCCTGTAGAGTTTGTAAGTTTTACATCACTTTTTAAAACACCGTCTTTAATATAAGGCTCAACACCTGCACTGCCTGTTTGAAGCCACTTTAAATTTTTGGCAGTCTTTAGCATATTTGGACTTGGATTTCCTAGAATAATCTCGGCGTTATCTACCATTTCCTGTGTAAATTCATCACAAAAAGTCACAGTTTTATCACCGGCGGCAGCTTTAATCATCTCACGGTTTTTCTCATTTGTCGGTATTCTTATTACTATATTTGACATATCTTTTCTCCTTATAAACTATCAATTTGCAAAAGCCAAAGTGTGCTGCATGCATCACTTGGCATTCTAAAATCTCCTCTTGGCGATAAACCTACGCTTCCTACTTTAGGGCCGTCTGGCAGACAAGAACGTTTAAACTGTTGCGAAAAAAATCTTGAGTAAAACATTCTAAGCCATTTTTTAATTTCTTCACTGCTATAATCTTTACCATATGCAATACTGCACAGCTTAAATATTTTCTTAGGCTCAAAACCAAACCTTAACATGTAGTACATGAAAAAGTCGTGAAGCTCATATGGTCCTACTATATTTTCGGTAACTTGCGCAATTTCATCACCCTTCGGCGGTAGAAGTTCTGGACTTACCGGAGTATTTAAGACATCTCTTAAAATATCACCTGTATCTTTATCAAAAACATCTGCCATATATCCTACAAGATGTCGCACCAATGTTTTTGGAACTGAGGCATTTACACCATACATAGACATGTGGTCGCCGTTATAAGTTGCAAAACCAAGGGCTAGCTCTGATAAATCTCCTGTTCCTATTACTATGCCGTTTTGCATATTTGCAATGTCCATGATGAGCTGAGTGCGCTCTCTTGCCTGCGAATTTTCATAAGTGATATCATGTGTGTCAGGGTTTTGACCTATGTCGCTAAAATGCAAAAGAACAGCGTCTTTTATTGGTATTTCTTTAAAACTTACACCAAGTGCTACGGCAAGCGCTTCTGAGTTGTTTTTTGTTCTGCTTGTAGTGCCAAAACCTGGCATTGAAACCGCCTGTATACCTTTTCTGTCTATGTTTAATTTGTCAAATGCCCTCACAGTAACAAGCAAAGCAAGTGTAGAATCTAATCCGCCTGAAAGGCCAAGTACTACATTTTTTATTCCTATATGAGAAATTCTTTTCATAAGACCTGCACACTGCATGTCTAAAATATTTTTGCATCTTGTTTTAAGTTTATCGCCCATTGGTACAAAAGGATTTTTTTCAAACTTTCTATCAATTTCAAAATTTTCAAAAGTGGTTTCGCTGTATTTATAGAAAATGTTAATTACATCTTCATCATATTTTTGCGTCCATGTGTTCATTCTTTGTCTTTCATTTTCAAGTTTTTGAACATCAACATCAGCATAGGTTATACCATGGGTAAATAATTCACTTTCAGATAAAACGCTTGCGTTTTCACTTATAATTCTGTGTCCAGAAAAAACAAGGTCGGTACTTGACTCATCCATCGCACTGTCTGAGTAAACATAAGCACACATCATTTTACCTGAATTAATACTCACTAAATCACGTCTATACTGTGCTTTTCCAACAGTTTCATTACTGCAAGAAGCATTCATTATTACGCTTGCTCCGTTTTGACAAAGTGTTGTCGACGGAGTGTGTGCCACCCACATGTCCTCACAAACTTCAAAGCCAATTTTAAGATTTTTTTCATTTTCACAGTTAAATATCAGTTTTCCAAAAGGTACTGTAAAACCGCAGTAATTTACGGTTTCATTTTTTTCATATGCGGTAAAATGACGCATTTCGTAAAATTCTGAATAATTTGGAATATTAACTTTTGGCACAAGACCTAAAAGCGTACCACTTTTAAACACTGCTATACAGTTATAAAGTGCAGATTTATGCGAAACGGGCACGCCCACCGCACAAAGTATATCTAAATGTTTTGTATCTTCAATTAATTTTTTAAGATATTTTTGGGCACTATCTATGAGTAGTGGCTGATTAAATAAATCACCACAAGTATAACCCGTAACACAAAGTTCCGGAAAAACAATAGCCGCCGCCATTTTTTTTGCGGCAAAATTTATATCTTCTTTAATATTTTCACAGTTATATTTGCAGTCTGCAACACGCATTTTAGGGCTTGCGCTTGCAAGTCTAACAAAGCCATAGTTCA
The DNA here is from genome assembly GCA_964370405.1 of uncultured Eubacteriales bacterium. GTDB lineage: Bacteria > Bacillota > Clostridia > Oscillospirales > Acutalibacteraceae > SIG603. The sequence continues at coordinate 7,133 of CAYJJB010000066.1, forward strand.
TAATCCCACACTCCTTTTAATCAGTGTTAATTATACTAGTATTTGCATAAATTGTAAAGAAAATTGCAATAAATATTTATATGTGGTAAAATGCATTTTAATAGGGAGGGATTACTTTGAAAATTTTAATTTTATCAGCTGCCACAGGTGCCGGCCACTTAAGAGCAGCACATGCGGTGGAAAATTATATTAAAGGAAATACAGAACATACAGTAAAGACGGTTGACACCTTTAAATCCATAAGCTCCATACTTGATAGCACTATATGCGATGGCTACAGTTTTCTTGCAAAAAGAACACCAAGTTTTTTTGGAAAACTTTATAAAAGTACAAACAAAGACACTTCTTTTGCAAAAATTGTCCCAAAATTTAGCGCACTCTTTGCGGCTCAACTTTTACCCACAATACAAGATTTTAAGCCAGACATAATCTTATCAACTCACCCATTTGCAACAGAAATGATTTCCACTTTAAAAGAAGTTGGAAAACTTTCATTGCCGCTTATCTGCATAATGACAGACTATGGAGTGCATAAGTCTTGGGTGTCGCCTAAAGTAGATGCCTATGTTGTGGCAGGTGAACACATGATAGAAGGTCTTAAAAAGTTTGGAGTAAACCCCGACATTACCTACCCATATGGCATACCAGTTTTTGACATGTTTTTTAACCACGAAGATAAAGATATGCTTTTGCGTGAAATGAATTTTTCATCACAAGTTCCAACACTTTTATTCATGGCAGGTTCACTGGGGATGTCAGCGGTTATGAATTTTTTCAAAAAAATTGAAGATATTGACGAGCCTTTACAGGTAATAATTATTACAGGCAGAAACAAAAAGCTTTATAATGCTTTTGAAAAAGAAATTGCAAAGAAATTTTTAGGTAGAGAAGATAAAAAAATAAAGCTAATTTATTTTACTAATGAGGTCGAAAGATACATGCACGCCTCTGACTTACTTGTAACAAAACCCGGTGGACTTACTGTATCTGAAGCGCTTGCTTGCAATTTGCCTTTAGCTGTGTTTGATGCTATTCCGGGTCAAGAGGAAGACAATGCAAACTTCTTAAAAAGCAATGATATGGGTGTAAGAATAGATAAAGGAACAGATTTTCCAAAATTTATTGCCGAGCTTTTAAGTGAAAAAGATAGGCTTGAAAAAATGAGAAAATCTTGCGAAACTTTTGATAAATCTGATGCCATACCAAAGCTTCTCTCTCTTATTGACACTTTAATTGAAAAATATCAAGAAAATCAAGATTAATTTCATTTTTATATTTATTTCAATATCACTTTATGATATAATACATATTTGTTAAATAAATTTAGAGCGGAGAGTGTACATGATAACGGTTTCAAATTTAAGTTTGAGCTTTAATGGAGAAAACTTGTTTGCCGGCGCAAACCTTTTGTTTCAACCAGGAAATTGCTATGGCGTAATAGGAGCAAACGGAGCAGGTAAATCAACATTTTTAAGAATTTTATCGGGCGAGTTAGAGCCCACAAAAGGCGAGGTTATAATTGGCCCTAAATGCCGTATGTCGGTTTTAAAACAAGACCACTTTGCATATGAAGAGCAAACTGTTTTAAATACTATAATGCAGGGAAATGCACATCTTTATGACATAATGATTAAAAAAGATGAAATTTATATGAAAGAAGATTTTTCTGAAGAAGACGGAATTTTGGCAGCAGAACTTGAGTCTGAATTTTCTGAGCTTGGCGGATGGGATGTTGAAACTGATGCCGCAAGACTTTTACAAGGCATGGGTATAAGTTCTGATATACTTGAAAATGAAATGAAAACTTTAACACAAAGTGAAAAAGTTAAAGTACTTCTTGCAAGAGCTCTTTACGGAAAACCAGATATTATTTTGCTTGATGAGCCTACAAACGGACTTGATGCAAAGTCGGTAGTATGGCTTGAGAATTTCCTTATGGACTATGAAGGCACTGTTATAGTTGTGTCCCATGACAGATATTTCTTAAATAATGTTTGTACTCACATAGTAGACATTGACTTCTCAAAAATTAAAATGTATGTAGGTAACTATGATTTCTGGTATGAGTCAAGCCAACTTATGCAAAGACTTATGAGAGATCAAAACAGAAAAGCAGAAGAAAAAATTAAAGAGCTTCAAAACTTTATAAGACGTTTCTCTGCAAATAAATCAAAATCAAGACAAGCGACTTCACGTAAGAAGCTTATAGAAAAAATAAGTGTTGAAGACATGCCTGCATCTTCAAGACGCTACCCATATGTAGGTTTTGTGTGGGATAGAGAGCCCGGCAAAGACATACTAAGTGTAAGCGGTTTATCAAAAACAGTTGAAGATGTTAAGATTTTAAATGATGTAAACTTTATTATAAACAAAGGCGAAAAAGTTGCATTTTTGGCCAATAATGAAATTGCTGTGTCTATGCTTTTTAAAATACTTATGGAAGAAGAAGAGGCAGATGAAGGTACATTTAAATGGGGTGTATCAACAAGCCGTTCGTATTTCCCACAAGATAACTCAGAGTTTTTTGAGGATGTAGACTTCTCCATAGTGAAATGGCTTGAGCAGTATTCACAAGACACAACTGAAACATTTTTAAGAGGATTTTTGGGCAAAATGCTGTTTTCTGGCGATGATGTTTACAAAGATGTAAAAGTGCTTTCAGGTGGTGAAAAAGTACGCTGTATGTTATCGAGAATGATGATGTTTAATTCGAATGTACTAATTTTAGACCAACCGACAAACCACTTAGACCTAGAGTCTATCACGGCTGTCAACAACGGACTTATAGACTTTAAAGGAATAGTTCTATTCTCTTCACACGACCATGAGTTTATTCAAACTGTTGCAGACAGAATTATAGAAATTTTACCTGATGGAAGCATTAGGGATAAAAAATGCACTTATGATGAATATCTTGAGAGCTTTAATTAAAAATTAACTACATTAAAAAACCGCCGCACATAAAATTATGTGCGGCGGACTTTTTTATTTTTTTATTTTATCTTTAACTTTATCCACAAAGCTTTT
>CAYJJB010000067.1:0-9963 GCA_964370405.1 uncultured Eubacteriales bacterium
AAGCCAAGTTAAGACAAATTTAAATTTAAAAGAGCGCATATTTTGTGTTTTTTCATATCTTCCAAAAGCTACGGTGCAAGCAGCAATTGGTGCTGTGCCCCTGTCTTTAGGTCTTTCTTGTGGAAGCATTATATTGACCGTGGCTGTGCTTTCAATTATGATAACAGCGCCACTTGGTGCAATATTGATGGATAGCAATGTTAAATTAATAATGGATAAATAAAAATGACGACCACCTAAAAATTTAGGTGGTCGTTATATTTTTTATTTAAATATTCCAAACGGTTTTCCTAAAGGAAGGAAAGTTTTTTTGAAAGTTGCGTTTAAAACATTTGCTCCACAGCCATAAAAAGACACAATTGCAATTAAAAGCTCTGCATATGCTGCTATGTCGTGGAAAAGATGTTGCTCTGGGAAAAGTGTGCTTATAAATAAACCTAAGAATAAGAAATCTATTAAAATAAATATTATAAACAAAGTCTTATTTGTTTCCATAGAACCTATGGTCATAAACATTGTAAAGATAAAATAACCTAAAAATGCAAAACCTAGTTGGCTTGTGTCTGCACTTTGAGCCATTTGCTCTCCAAATACACCGTTTTGTATAAGCCATGTTGAGGCAACACCCAACCAGAAAAATCCATATGCACAAAAGGCTGTGCCACCGAAAACATTTTTAAGTTTAAAATCTAAGGCACCTGCATAGATTTGTGCTGCTGCGCCCAAAAATATTGCCCAAGGTATTACTAGTGCTGTGCCCTCTGTAAGCCCAAGCTTTTGTGAAGAAGCCACTAAGGTGACTATTGCCAGCCCTAAAAGGCCTATGGCAGATGGGTTTCCTACTTCGACTGAAGTTTTTGTAAATGTTGTGTTGTTATGAGGCATTTATTTTACATCCTTTTTTATATACAGTATTTTTTCATGTAGTCTTCCATTGCTGGGATATATTCGCTATATTGTTCGCTATTTTTTAGATAAGCATAAATATCCTTTACCGTTACTATTGGATGAACAGCAATTCCGTATTCTTCTGCAACTTCTGTAATTGCAGTTTTGCCCGGAGTTGTGCCAACTTCGCAGCGGTCAACAGAAATATACATGTCTGTTACCTGTACATCTGCACAAGATTTAAGTATTGGCATGACTTCTCTTATTGCAGTTCCAGCTGTAATTACGTCTTCAATAATAATAATTTTGTCGCCATCTTTTGGTGTATAGCCTACAAAGCTTCCACCTTCACCATGGTCTTTTTCTTCTTTTCTATTAAAGAAGAAAGGTTTGCTTACACAGTGCTTTGCAAAAAGTTTTGATGCTGTAACTGTTACAAGAGGTATTCCTTTGTAAGCAGGTCCAAATAGTGCATCAAACTCAAGTCCTGAATTTTCAAATACAATTTTTGCATAGCTTTCGCCAAGCTTTGCAATTTGTCCACCAGTTTTATAGTTTCCTGTGTTGACAAAATAAGGTGTTTGTCTTCCGCTTTTTGTTGTGAAATTTCCGAATCTAAGAACATCTGCACTTATCATAAATTCGATAAAATCCTTTTTAAATTGAGATAGCATAATAATACTCCATTCCGCATAAAATTCATTTTGCTTCCGTTTCTTGCGCAGACAATTTTAACACATTCTTAACCAATTTGCAATAATAAATTTACATATATCTACAATTTATTTTTAGTCAACTTCCCTTTTTACTAAATTTTTCTTGCCCATAAAATCATACATTGCAGGAACAACGAAAAGTGTCATTAATGTACCATACAATAGGCCACCTATGCACACTATTGCAATAGGCTGTGTCATTTCAGAACCAAAGCCTGTTGCCACCGCCATAAATATTAGTCCTAAAATAGTAGTAAGAGCAGTCATTAAAATTGGTCTAAGCCTTGTTTTGCCTGCTATTATTATAGCCTCTTTTTTCTCCATTCCATCAAGTCTTAGTACATTTATATAGTCAATTAAAACTATACCGTTGTTAACTATGATGCCTGAAAGCATTACAAGCCCTAAAAGTGCAACAACGCTTACGTCTGTACCTGTTACAAGAAGTGCAATAAAACCGCCTGTAAATGCAAGTGGAATTGTGAACATTACTATAAGTGGCAGTCTAAATGATTGGAACTGCGCTACCATTATGCAGTAAATAATTAAAACTGCAAGGGCAAGCATTAGTGAAAGCTGTTCAACTGCTTCCATAATTGATTCATTTTCTCCACCTATTTCAATTGAATTTCCAGCAAGTGGTTCAAAGTTTTCTAGCGCTTTTTCAACTTCAGCAGTAACTAAGGTGATGTTGTAACCATCTTTTATACTTGCTGATATACTAAGTTGTCTTCGTTGGTTATCACGACTTATAGAGTTTAGACTTTGCGTATTTATTATTTGAGATATTTCTGAAAGTTTAATAACACCGCTTTCGCCAGCATTTGTTGAGTAGTCTATTTCTATGGCACCAAGATCAATATCTTCGTCTTCTTCAAGATTAATAATTATATCTTTATTGTAGCCCTCTACATTAAGTTGTGAGCTTGCAGTACTTTGTGTCACAAGCTCTGAGGCTACTATTTGGAAAATTTGTGCCACTGTAAGTCCGTATTCGGCAGCTTTTTCCTCATCTACAACTATTCTTCTTTCATCAGTTGCATCTTGTATTCCATTGTCAACTTCGTCTATTCCTTCTATGCTCTTTAGAACTTCTTCAACATTATACGCATCTTCTATAAGCTCGTCTGTGTTATTTCCGTAAATTTTTGCAGAAACACCAGAGCCTCCTAGACTCATCATAGAGCTCATGTCGGTTGTTCCTTGCGCTGATACAGTATATCCAATGTCTGCGCATTTTGCCACAATTTGCTCTGATATTTCAAAGTCCTTAATTCCTGCACCCTCATCAATAACTGCGTAAATTGATGAGGAGCCTGATGCGCCTGACATCATTGACATTATTCCTGCGCCACTACTTGATGATGAAATTGTGGCACCGGCTGTTATAATTTCGGGAATAGTTTGCATTTGCGCTAAAACTGCGTCAGTAGCATCTGCAATTTCCTCAAAGCTTGCGTCCTCTGGCATTTCAATTTCTACTGTAATTTGAGTACCACTCATAGACGGCATGAATATAAAGCCTTGAGAAAGTGCTACAAACGCACTGCCTCCCAAAAGTGCTACCGATAAAAGAATTGCGACCCATTTGTGTTTTAGGGAAACTCTTGCTATTTTTTCATATCCATTATTAATTTTATCAAATATTTTATGCTCTTTTGTTTTGCTGTTTTTAAGTAAGCCTGATGACATTGCAGGTACTAGGGTAAGAGCTACTATAAGGCTTGCCATTAGTGAATATCCTATGGTAAGAGCCATGTCTGTAAATATTTGTCTTGTTATACCTTCTATAAATACTATAGGTAAGAACACGCAGACTGTTGTAAGAGTTGATGCAAAAATTGCACCGCTTACCTGTGTTGCACCTTGAACTGCCGCCTTTAGCGGAGGCACACCCAAGGCCCTCATTCTATATATATTTTCAATAACAACAACTGAGTTATCAACAAGCATACCAACACCAATTGCAAGACCTGATAATGATATGATATTTAGTGTAACGCCTGAGAAATACATTAAAACAAGCGCAAAGAGTATTGAAATTGGAATTGACGCTGCAATTACTATAGTCGGTTTTAAATCTTTTAAGAAAAGTATCAAAATTAAAACAGCAAGTATGCCGCCGTAAATTAGGTTGTCAAAAACTGTTCCTATTACAACATTAATATAGTCACCTTGGTCCATAAGGTTTGAAAAATGCAGTCCTTCATATTCGCTTTCAAGTTCTTTAAATCTATTTGCTATATTTTCAGAAACAGTGGCAGTAGCGTAGGTAGATTGTTTTGAAAAGCTTAAAACCATTGCGTTTTCGCCGTTTACCTTGGCGTATACATCTTGGGCATTATCAGTAAGTGCAACATCTGCAACATCTGAAAGCCTTATTACACCAATATCCTCTATTCCTGTGTCAAAAAGAACTAAGTTTGATAGCTCTTCTACACCGTCTTTTTCTTCGCCTACTCTTACAAGATAGTCTTCGCCGTCTTCTTCAATGTATCCAACAGGCATGGAAAAGTTTTGGGCGGTGATAAGTCCGTTTATCATATCTATTGTAATGCTAAGCTCTGCAGCCTCTAAGGCAGTTTCTTTTTGAGTGTCAAACTCATCTTTTGCACCTTCTGTTTGAGCAAGCGCACTTTGAAGGGCTGTTTGCCCTGCAACAACTTCGCTTAAACTGTTTGAAAGCTGTAGAGCCCCTTTTAGGCGCTCGTTTTCAAGCTGCATAAGTCCGTCCTCAAGACCTACGGCTCCTGCTTCCATTTGTGTTATTGTAGTTTCAAGCTGTGCTATGCCCACAGTAGCTTCATTAATTTGTGTTTGTATTTGTGCAATAGACACGTCAACTGTATTAATATCCATTTGCATTGCAGTAAGTGTGGTTTCAATTGCAGTCATTGCAAGTTGTGCATTTTGCTTATCTTGGTCTAACTCATCTATTTTTGCATCAATTTCGGCAGCGCTTATTCCATACGTTGTAAGCTCTATATTTAAAGTGTTAAGCTGAGCTTGAAGCCCTGTTAGCTCTAACTCAAGCTCTGCCTTTCTCTCTTCGGTTATTGTAGGGTCTAAAAGCTCGGTTTCAATAGCACTTATTTGCAAAGTTAAATTTTGGTGACTTGTTTTTATCTCATTAAGTCGTGAAATAGTGCTATCAATTTCCTTTATTTCGTTTTGAGCGTTATTATATTGTGTTTTAGCAGTTTCTAAAGTTGTAAGGGTAGTTTGAAGAGTTACCACTCCAGCTTGGGCAGAAGCTAATGCGCTTTCCATTTCTAAAAGAGCCGCTTCAAGCTCTTGTTTTTGCGCTGTAAGCTCCTGTTCTACGCCTTGGGTTTGGTCTAAAAGGGCAGACTGTCCGTCTTGTATCTGATTTTTTGCAGAGTCAAGCTCGTCAATTTGACCCTCAAGCTCAGATGTAGCATCATTAAGTTCTCTTTCCGCTTCATCAAATTGCTCATAAAGGCTTTCAGAAATTTTTGCATTTAAAAGCTGTACTTTGCTGTCTGATATTACTATAGACACTTCTTCTTGCACATTTCCTGTTACATCAACACTTGCAACACCTGTAATACCCTCTAGTTTACTTAAAAGCTCGGTTTCTAAAAGGGTTGTAAGTTCTGTGTTGCTCATGCCGTCAACATTCATAGCTGAAACGGTTACAGGTAAAAGGTTTGGGTTAAGTTTTAGTATGAAAGGTGTACCCACCATGTCGTCCCATGCACCAGACACTAGGTTTATTTGCTCTCGTATATCAGGTACAACAGCGTCCATGTTGGCGGATTCTGCAAATTCAAGCATAATCTGTGACACACTGTCAGAGCTTGTTGAACTTATGCTGTTTATATTTTCAAGAGATGCCATAGACTGCTCAAGCGGCTTTGTTATTGCCTCTTCAACTTCCTCAGGTGTTGCACCAGGGTAAGTTGTAATTACAACGGCATAAGGCAAATCAAGACTTGGAAGCAAGTCTGGCGTCATACCGGTAAGCGACACCGCACCCAAAACTATAATCATGAGCACAGCAACGAATATAGTAAGCGGTTTTTTTACACTAAATTTTGATAACATACTAAAACTCCTAATTCTAAAAAAATAAATCTCGACAATACCTTTTATTATAAGATATTATTGAGATTTATTTATTAACGTAATGTAAATTTAGTGGGGTTTAAGCCCATAATGGGCTATTATATGTGCCGTTTTCAAAAAGTTTAGCAAGTTGTGTCGATACAACTTCTTTGTCCTCTTTATATGTCACACCATACCATTTATCATTTGAATATAAAACGCTTACCTCTGCCTTTTCTTCATTTAGCAAGTCGTTTACAAAAAATGGTAGGAAAAATTCTGCTTTTAGCGGATTTTGTGGCAGCTCTTCTTGTAAAAATTTTATAAAGCCTTTTTCAAGCTCGTTTATCATACATTCTTCAAATCCCCATAAATTCATTGAAACAGGTGTATTTTCAGAAAGTGTTTGCCAAGTGTCACCGTTATCTTCTGTAAAGGCAATTTCGCCGTTTTCAAGCTTTTCTATTCTTGTGCGCTCGCAAATATTTATAAGTTTTGAACTATCATCTACACTACAAACGCCACGAGCAACGGCTCCGTTTTCTGATAAAGTGTTTTTTAGCATAAATCCTACCATGGCAAACTGCATTTTGTCAGATTTCTTTTCATATTTAAAGAAATTTGCAATTTCTAAAAAGCCTTGTCGCCCATAAAAATCGTCTGCATTAATTACCGCAAAAGGAGCGTCAATAAAAGGCTTTGCTGCAAGCACTGCCTGACCTGTTCCAAATGGCTTTACTCGGTCTTTTGGCACAGAGAAACCGTTTGGTAAGTCCTCTAAATTTTGAAAAGCATATTCAACTTTTATTTTATCAGAAAATTTTGTGCCAATAACCTCTTTAAAATCTTCAAAAAGCTCTTTCTTTATTACAAAAACAACTTTAGAAAAACCAGCCTCAATTGCATCATAAACTGAAAAATCCATTATAATTTCGCCGTTTTTACCCACAGGGTCAATTTGTTTAAGACCACCGTATCTACTACCCATGCCTGCCGCCATTACTACTAAAATTGGTTTTTTCACTTTTCTTCCTCATTTCTTTTGTTAAAAATAAATAACTTGCTAAAAATATAATTTACCAAAACAATTATTATGTTTGATATAAGTTTCATAATACTATCATTTACAAATAAAAGCACAACGCCTATATACATAAGGGCTAAATCCAGTAAAAAAGATGCACCTCTAAAGAAAAAGAACTTGCTCATTTCTATTACAATGTTTTTAAAACCTTTTTGTCGGCTTTTAAAAACAAATATTCTGTTTGTTATATATGCAAAAGTAATTGCAATAATTTGACTTATAGCTGTTGCAAACAGCACCGCTTGAGCCGACTGAGCGCCACCTAAAATGCGCACCAAAACAAAATATGTACCCCAATTTATAAGGGTGGTAAGCCCACCAAAAAAAACGTAACTTATAAGTTCTTTATGCTTTTTTATAAGTTTTTTTATATTCATAACACGCCAAAGGCGTGAACCACCACTCTTCACTTTTCATTTTTATAAATGTATTCTTGCGCCATAAAAGCCGCTACTGCTCCATCTGCTACTGCGGTACTTACTTGTCTTAGCACCTTTGTCCTTGTGTCGCCTGCAACAAAAACGCCGTCTATTTGTGTTTTTGTTGTTTCGTCAGATATTATAAATCCTGTTTTATCAAGTGGTAAAAAGTCTTTTACAAGCGTAGTTTCTGGTGTAATTCCAACGGCAATAAAAACACCGTCTGTTTCAATTTCTTTTACATCACCGCTTATTTTGTCCTTAACTTTTACAGCGTTTACCTTGCTCTCGCCCAAAATTTCTTCTACTGTGCTGTTCCACACAAATTCCACATTAGAAAGCTCTTCTAGTTTTGTTGTATAAATTTTTGCCGCCCTAAGTTCATCTCTTCTGTGCACTAAATAAACTTTTTTGCAAATTTTTGACAAAAATAGTGCGTCTGCCGCTGCTGTGTCTCCGCCACCTACTATTACAGTAGTTTTTTCTTTAAAGAAAGCACCATCACAAGTGGCACAGTAAGACACACCTCTGCCTCTAAATTTGTTTTCGCCAGAAACACCTAAAAGCCTTGGGCTTGCACCCATTGCCAAAATTACCGCCTTGGCTGTAATTTCTTCACCTGATGCTAGTGTAACAATTTTCTTATCGTCCACTTCTTTTATAGATTTAACTTCTTTATATTTAATTTTAGCACCAAAATTTTGCGCCTGCTTTAGCATGTCAAAAGCAAGTGAAGCGCCGTCGGCTCCTTTTGGAAAACCAGGGTAATTTTCAATTTCTGCAGTGGTTGCCATTTGACCACCCGGCGACATTTTTTCTAAAAGTAAAGTATTAAGCTCGCTTCTGCCACAGTAAATTGCAGATGTAAGCCCAGCAGGGCCTCCGCCAATTATTATTACATCATATTTATCCATAAAAACCACCTTTTTTTAGTTGATAGTTGATAGTTGAAAGTTGAGAGTGTATGCGAAAAAATGCAGAGCATTTTTTTTAATTTAAACACGACGAAGGCGTGAACCTTCACTATCAACTATCCATTATCCACTATCAACTTATTTATATAGTGACTCCCTCACTTTATAAATATTATACCCACAATTTATTATATTTTCAACAAGTAATTATGAATACTGCTATTTTCTTTTCGTTTCGACAACAAAAATGTATAAATTGTTAAATTGCTATTGATTTTTTGTGAATTTAATGTATACTAATAGCTGTAAAATAATTTAATAGGAGTGTGAACATATTGGACAAATTTTTTATGATATCCAAGCGTGGTTCAAACGTAAGAACTGAAATTATTGCAGGTCTTACTACTTTCTTTGCAATGGCATACATTGTTGTAACAAACCCTAACCAAATTGTAGGGTTTAATCATCTAGCACCTGATGCAGACCCTGCATTCCAACAAATTTGGAACGCTGTATACGTTGCATCTATCATTGCAGCCGTTGTCGGCACATTACTTATGGCTTTTTATGCAAAAATGCCTTTTGCACAAGCTTGCGGAATGGGACTTAACTCATTCTTCTTTGTTTCTTTCCTTTTACCACAAATCATTAACGGTGGAAATGTAACAGAGGGCTATCAAGCAGGCCTTGTTATAATCCTTGTATCAGGACTAGTTTTCTTACTTATGTCTATAACAGGACTTCGTGAGGCAATTGCAAAATCTCTTCCTGACTGCCTTAAAAAGGCAATTCCAGCAGGTATAGGCCTTTTCATTGCATTTATTGGTTTCCAAAATGCAGGAATTATACAAGCTAACGAGTATACTTTAGTACAATTTGTAGACATTCATGGCGCAATTGTTGGCGAGGGTGGAATTACCACCGTAATGCCTGCAATACTAGCACTTGGCGGACTTATTTTAATTGGTATACTAGATAAACTAAAAGTTAAAGGTTCTGTTTTAATCGGAATTTTAGTTATTGCAGTTATTTATTATCCTGCAACAGGCTCAAGCATTTCTTTTGACATGGGACAAATTGGCCAATCATTTACAGACTTTGCTACTGTTGGTGTAACTGGTGTGTTTAATCCTGATTCATGGACTAACGCATTCACAAACCCAGTATTTGGCGGAGTTATCACAGCTATCTTACTTATCGTTACTTTCTGTATTGTTGATATGTTTGATACTATTGGTACTTTATATGGAACAGCTGCACAAGCAAATATGCTTGATGAAAACGGCGACCCTATCAACATGACAAAATGCATGACTTGTGACTCAGTTGCAACCGTTGTAGGTGCAACAGCAGGTACATCAACATGTACAACTTTCGTTGAGTCAGCAGCAGGTGTTGCAGCAGGCGGAAGAACAGGTCTTTCAAGCTTAGTAGTTTCAATTTGCTTCTTTGCTTGCCTATTCCTAACACCATTTGCATCACTAATTCCAGCAGCTGCTACTGCTCCTGCACTAATTTATGTTGGTGTTTTAATGATGAGAAACTTTGCAAAAGTTGACATGAAAGATCCAAGATCTTCTATTCCATCATTCCTAGCACTTGTAGCAATGCCACTTACATACTCAATTTCAAACGGTATAGGCATTGGCGCTATCGCTTACACAGTAATTACAATTTGCACAGGCAAATTCACAAAAAAAGATATAGTTGCTTTAGTTATAGCAGTACTATTTGTAATTAAATTCGTAAACGTTTCAATCTAAAAAAGTAAACAAACATATAAAAACTCCGAGTAAGATTTTCTTACTCGGAGTTTTTTTGGTGGGCGATAACGGACTTGAACCGCTGACCCCCTGCACGTCAAGCAGGTGCTC
>CAYJJB010000068.1:0-4299 GCA_964370405.1 uncultured Eubacteriales bacterium
TTTTCAAGTCATCAAATGAGCTATGTAGAAGAATTTTGCTCAAGCATTGCAATAATTAATGAAGGGCATATAAAACTTCACGGAAATTTATCTGAAATAATAAGAAATTATCCAAGAAACAAACTTGAAATATTTTCACAGTCAAATGAAGATATTTTGTCAAATTATAAAGAAGTTTCGCAGTTTGAAAACGGCAGGATAATAATTAATTTAAATTCACCAGAGCAAAAGCTTAGCGTCATGCGTGATGTTTTGGCAAAATATGATGTAGATAGAATTAATGTACTCGAACCCTCACTTAATGAGATTTTTATTGAGTACACAAAAGACTCTATATAGAAAGGAGCGGCTAAAATGAATAACTTTTGGACAATATTTGAATATGAACTGATGCAGTTTGTAAAGAAAAAATCCTTTGTAATTTTCACATTAATTTTTGCTTTAATAATTGCAGGCCTAATGTTTTTACCAAGAATTTTAGAAACACTCGACTCCCCTTCCACCTCTCCTTCTCCCGAGGACCCTTCACAAGAACAACAAGAAGAACTTCCATCGACAGAAACTTTTGATAAGTACTTAATATACAGCGGCGACGATGTTTTCTCATGGCTTGAAGATAGCTTAAGTGAGCTTGGAATTGAAGCTGAAAAAACAGATAAGTCATTTGATGAAATCACCCAGTCTGTAGAAAATGGAGATTATAAACTTGGCTTATCAGTAAATTCTGCAGATGATATAAGTGTTGTGCTTAAAAACAGAGGTCTTTATGATAGTGACGTCGGCATGATATCTTCTATATTAATGCAGTACTATAAAATAACTGCCCTTTCAGGATATGGCGTTCCACAAGAAGAAGCTATAAATATATTAAATGCTGGAGTAAATATTAATACAGTTGAACTTGGAGTTGACCAAAGTCAAACTTATATGTACACACAAGTAATTACTTTCCTTCTTTACTTCTTAGTTTTATTTTATGGTCAAATTATTTGCATGGGTGTCGCAACAGAAAAAAGCTCTCGTGCAATGGAACTACTAGTTACAAGTGCAAAGCCAAATGCCTTACTTTTTGGAAAAATATTTGCAACTGCACTGGCAGGACTTATACAGCTAATCGTAATTTTGGGAAGTGCTGTAGTATCTTATAATTTAAATTCTAGCTATTTTGAGGATATCCCTCTCATTGGCACAATTTTTGGTATGTCACCTGAAATACTAGTGTACACCTTTGTTTTCTTCATTTTAGGCTTCTTCCTATATGCGTTTTTATATGGTGCGGCAGCCTCATTTGCCTCAAAGGTAGAAGATGTAAGCGGACTTGCATTTCCAATAACTATTATATTCATAATATCATTTTTCATAGTAAGTTTCTCTGTATCAAGTGGAAGTACTGATAACACAATACTAACGGTTGCATCTTATGTTCCTTTTACCTCCCCTATGGCAATGCTTACAAGGCTTACAATGGGCGAAGCCACAAGTCTTGATGCTCTTATATCAATTGCAATTTTATGTGTAAGTGTATGGCTTGTTGGAATGCTTGCTGCAAAAATTTACAGAGCAGGTGTTTTAATGTACGGAAATTCACCTAATATCAAAACTATAATTAACAGTTTGAAGAACTCAAAATAAGAAAAAAGCTGAAACGGAATTTACACCGTTTCAGCTTTTTTTATCCTCTTGAATTAATGATTTTGCTAAGCTCGTCCATGAAAGTGTTTATATCCTTAAACTGACGGTAAACAGATGCAAATCTTACATAAGCTACCTCATCCACAGTTTTAAGTTTTTCCATGGCATATGTACCGATTATTTGAGAAGGAATTTCTCTATCGAGTGAGTTTTGAAGCAAATTTTCAATCTCATCTACAATTTTCTCAAGCGTTGCAATTGAAACAGGTCTTTTTTCGCAAGCACGAAGCAAGCCGTTTAAAAGTTTGTTTCTGTCAAATGTCTCTCTTGATTTATCCTTTTTGATAACAACGACAGGTACTGTTTCTATTGTTTCATAGGTTGTAAATCTCTTCGAGCACTTAAGACATTCTCTTCTTCTCCTAATTTTTTCGCCTTCATCTGTTGGTCTTGAGTCTATAACTTTACTCTCTTCATAAGCACAAAATGGGCATTTCATAATTTCCACCTCCAAGGTTAGTGCTAACATTATACTATATAATATATAAAAAAAGCAAGAAAAAAGTGCTTTTTGCTTTACATTTAGAAGAATTTACCTAGAAAATCCTTGCTTTTTGTTAAATTTTCACTGCTTTTTATGGAAGATGAGTATACTTCCGTACAAATTGTCCTATCAAAACCTTGCTTTTTAAGCTGTGAAAATAGGCTATAAAAGTCAAAATTCCCTTCTCCTGGCACTATGCAAAGCTTATCTGCTAGACAGTCACTAAGGTGCACATGCATTAAACTATTTCCCATTGCTTCAATCATTTTAAAGCTATCTTGCTTTGCATGTCTTGCCTGCTTTATATCAAATACAAACTTGCAGTCATCTTTTAAATTTTTCTTCATATCATCAATAAACTCTACAGTTTCGCCTCTGTAAAACTGCACATTTTCCTGACACAAATATACATCAAACTGCCTTGCAATTTCATATAGCTTTAAATATCTTTCAAAATATCGTGCGTTTTCACCACAAAACCCACCATATTTACCTCTATGTTCACCATGAAAAACAAAAACATTTGCCCCAAGATATGCACAGGCCTCAAAATATCTCTTATACTTTTCACAGCTTTCATCAAATCTTCTTTCATAATCTGAAAAAAACATCATCGCTTCAAGTAAACACTCAAACGGGTGCAAGCTATCAAACTTTACACCGTTTGAAATTGCAATATTCTTAAGCTCTTTCAGGTATTCAATTTCAATTTCGCTATGAGCATTAATAAACAGCTCGAAATTTTTATATCCACACTTTATTAGCACATTTAAACTGTCCTCTGTAAGGCGTGGGTACAGGCAAGCTGTAGAAATTCCTAAATTCAAAATAATCCCTCATTTCTCTTTCTTATCATTATACACGTAAAAATGCTTGATTTAAAGTAGAATTTTTATTATAATTAAAATTAATATATATTTTTTGAAATGGAGTTACTATGGCACTACTTACTGCTACCAACATAAAAAAGATGTTTTCTGTTGATACCGTACTTGAAAACATTAGTTTTGAAATACAAAAAAACGACCACATAGGACTTGTGGGCGTCAATGGCTCAGGCAAAACCACTCTCTTTAAAGTTATGTCCGGAGAATATGACAGTGACGAAGGTCAGTGTATTTTCTCAAAAGAAACAAAACTATCATACATGGAACAACATGTCTGTAAAGATGAAGAAATTACCGCATACGACGAAGTTTTAAGTGTATTTTCAGATATTATAAATTTAGAACACGAGCTTGAACTTGTTACGGAAAATTTATCTAACACTCATGGCAAGCAAGAACTTGACAAGCTAATCACTTTACAATCGTCACTTAGCGAAAAATTTAATGACATTGGTGGTTTAACATATAAAAACAGAGTTAAAAGCACCCTAACTGGCCTTGGCTTTACAGAAAAGCAAAGTGCTGAAAAAGTTGTAAATTTAAGTGGTGGCCAAAAAGGAAAATTGCAACTTGCAAAAATGCTTTTAAGTGGCGCAAATTTATTACTGCTTGACGAACCTACAAACCACCTTGATATTTCAGCCACAGAATGGCTTGAAGACTTTTTAAAGGCGTATTCAGGTGCATTTATGGTAATATCGCATGATAGGTATTTTCTCGATAGAATTACCAATAAAACCTTTGAGCTCTCAGGAACAAAACTTCATAAATATAACGGAAATTACTCTGCATTTGTCACACAAAAAGACGAACGCATACTTTCTATGAAGCGAGTTTATGACAATACTCAAAAAGAAATTAAGCGTATAGAAGGTATAATTGAGCAGCAAAAACGCTTTAATCAAGAACGAAATTACATAACAATCGCCTCAAAACAAAAGTCTATAGACCGACTAGAAGCTACACTTGAAAAACCTCCGGAAAGCGATGATACGATGAATTTCGAGTTTTCTGTGAGCAGGCGAGGTGGAAACGATGTGCTTTTTGCACGAAACCTATCCCTTTCATTTGGGCAAAACCATATTTTTTCAGATGTTTCTATGGACGTTTACAGAAAAGACAGAGTTTTTCTTTTAGGCCCTAATGGCTGTGGAAAAACCTCCCTATTAAAAATACTTTTAGACATATATAAAAGCGATGCGGGAGAATTTAAGTTTGGTTCTAATATAGACATTG
>CAYJJB010000068.1:4309-9955 GCA_964370405.1 uncultured Eubacteriales bacterium
TAATTTAAACCCTAAAAAGACAGTTATTGATGAAATTTGGGACTTACACCCATTAATGTCACAAACCCAAATCAGGAGCGCTCTTGCCGTGTTTTTATTTAAAGGTGAAGATGTTTTTAAACCTGTTAGCGGTTTAAGTGGTGGTGAAAGAGCAAGAGTTTTATTGCTAAAACTAATGCTCTCAGATACAAATTTACTAATTTTGGACGAACCTACCAACCATCTTGATATTAATTCACGAGAGGCTTTAGAAACTGCGCTTTTAAGTTACGATGGCACTTTACTTGTAGTATCGCACGACCGATATTTAATAA
This sequence comes from uncultured Eubacteriales bacterium, assembly GCA_964370405.1. GTDB lineage: Bacteria > Bacillota > Clostridia > Oscillospirales > Acutalibacteraceae > SIG603. The sequence continues at coordinate 4,624 of CAYJJB010000068.1, forward strand.
ATAAACTTGCTGATAAAATTTTCTATTTAAATAAAGATGGAATTACAACATTTAATGGAAATTATGATTATTATTTAGAGAAAAAAGACAGTAAAGCAGAGGTGCTTTCCAAGCCTGTTCCTAAAGTTAATGAATATAAACTTAACAAAGAAAGAAAATCTGAGCTACGAAAACTTACTAATCAAGTTTCAAAATGCGAAGAGAATATAGATCGCATAGATGCTGAGATATTGAAGATTGAAGAGAAATTAGCTACTCCAGAAATCGCAAGCGATTACGTAAAGGCGCTTGACCTTACGAACGAAATGCACGAATTAAAAGAAGAGAGCGAAAACTTGCTTCTTCTTTGGGAAGAGCTGCATGCAAAACTTTTAGAATATGAAGAATAAGAGGTAAATTTTGAAAATTAAAGCAGTAACTTTAGGTTGCAAAGTTAATCAATACGAAACACAAGCCATACTTTCAATGTTGCAGAAAAATGCAATAACCCAAGTAACAGATGGCGAAGATGCGGATATAGTGCTTATAAACTCCTGCACTGTAACTGCTTCAAGTGATAAAAAAGTCCGTCAAACCTTCAGACAGGAAAAAAAGAAAAACCCACATGCAATAATGATTTTAACAGGTTGCATGGCACAAGCTTTCCCTGAAAAATCTCAGGAACTTGACGATGCAGATATAATTATCGGCACAACAAACCGCAAAAATTTAGTCGGACATATTATGAATTTCATGTCTCATAAGCAACGAATTATAGATATACAAAATCATGAGAACAATGAAAAATTTGAAGATATGGAAATTGACTCATTTAGTGATAGAACTCGTGCTTATCTAAAAATACAAGACGGCTGCAACCGCTTTTGCTCGTACTGCATAATTCCTTATGCAAGAGGAAGAGTGCGCTCTAAAGCGCTTGACTTAATAAAAAAAGAGCTGACCTCCCTGTCAGAAAATGGATATAAAGAGATAGTACTTACAGGTATAAACCTATCTTGCTATGGACAAGATTTGGGGCTAGATTTATGTGATGCGGTAGAGCTTGCCTGTGAAACTTATGGTATAGAAAGAGTAAGACTTGGTTCTTTGGAACCTGAAAAACTTGATATTAATGTCATTAAAAGACTTTCAAAATGCGAAAAACTTTGTCCACAATTTCATTTATCCCTACAAAGTGGTTGTGATGAAACTTTACAGCGCATGAACAGACATTATAGCACCGATGACTATAGAATAATTGTAAAAAATTTGCGAGAGCATTTTGAAAACGTTGCAATAACTACTGATATAATGGTTGGCTTTCCAGGTGAAACTGACGAAGAGTTCGACAAGTCGTATAGCTTTGTAAAGGAGATATGCTTTTCGCAAGCGCATGTATTTGCATACTCTCGCCGACAAGGAACCAAGGCTTACGACATGTCTTCTCAGATTACAAATTCTATAAAAGACGAGCGAAGCAAAAAAATGATTTCCCTGGCAATAGACAGCAAATTAGCTTTTCATAAAAAAATGCAAGGACAAATTTTTGATGTTTTATTTGAGAGAGAAGTTGAAAAAAATGTGTACGAAGGCCACACGTCAAATTATGTTAATGTTTTAGTAAGTAGCAGTAAGGATTTAAAAACAAATTTACTCCCTATTTTAATTAATTCTTTTGACAGCGAGCATTGCTATGGAAAAATTAGCAAATAATTCTACATTTAACAAAAGTTTTTGTTGCTTTTTTTGAATTTTTGTGGGATTATTAATATAAGAAAAATTAATTTGGAGGATACTATGGACAAAATTAAGAAATTCACCAAAACTGAACGCAGTTGGATAATGTACGACTGGGCCAACTCCGTTTTTGCAACCAACATACTTGCTGCAATTTTTCCAATTTATTTCGCATCAGTTTGTCAAGCTGCAGGTGTTGACAATGTTGTTCTTTGGGCTTTTGGTACCTCGGCTGCAACCTTTACAGTTGCTATTTTAGCACCATTTTTAGGAGCCCTGGGAGATCATAAAGGATATAAGAAAAAGCTGTTTTCTATATTTTTATTTTTAGGTGTCGGATTTACCGCATTTAACGCCTTTACAGATAATTATATCTTTATGCTTGTGGGCTACACCATGTCATACATTGGTTTTGCAGGTGCCAACTTGTTTTATGACTCATTCATGACCGATGTTACAACAAAAGACAGAATGGACAAAGTTTCTTCATGGGGATTTGCCATGGGTTATACCGGTGGTAGTACAATTGCATTTATAATTTCCATAGCAATTTTGCTAATTATGGGAATGGACAATGTTACCGCTCTTAAAATTGTTCTTGTTTTAACTTCTTTATGGTGGCTGGTTTTCTCTATTCCATTTTTAAGAAATGTAAAGCAAGTACACTATATCGACAAACCTACAAAGGGCATTGTAGTATCCTCTTTTAAAAATTTAGCACACACAGCTAAGAGCATCTTTAAAATTAAAGCTATATTCTTCTTTTTACTTGCATATTTCTTTTACATAGACGGAGTAAACACAGTCATTACAATTTCTACTTCTTATGGGTCTACACTTGGACTTGACTCAACCGGTATGATACTTGCACTACTGGTAACACAAATTGTAGCCGTTCCATGTTCTATTATTTTCGGTAAGCTTTCTATTAAAGTCGGTTCAATTAAAATGATTTATATTGCAATTTCTGTTTATATTTTCATTTGTCTTTTAGGCTTTTATATGGGTTTCCATGTTGAACAAAATAATTTCTCAGTTGAGGCCATTGCCTTCTCTCAAATTCTATTTTGGATTTTAGCCTTCATGGTGGGTACGGTTCAAGGTGGCATACAAGCCATAAGTCGTTCATATTTTGGCAAGCTAATTCCACCCGAGCGTTCTAATGAATACTTTGGATTTTTTGATATTTTCGGAAAATTTGCAGCAGTTTTAGGACCTTTAGTAATTGCAAATATCAAACTTTTAACAGGTCGTGACTCTATGGGTGTTTTAAGTTTAATTGTTTTATTCACACTCGCCTTTATTTTCTTAACAGTAGGGCGCAAACACTTTAAAAAAATAGACTAATATAAAATAAGAGGTACATCTCGCCTACCATAGGTGTGATGTACCTCTTTTTTATATCCTTTTCTTACGAAAGAAAAATCCAAAAAATGTTCCTGCAAGTCCGCCTACTATGTGTGTAAACTGAGATATATTATCACTGATAAACACCGCATCATATATTTCTTGCCCAAAATATAGTACTGCAACTAAAATTAAAGTAAGAGGTATTTGCCCCTCTTTAATTCCTGAAAACGATGACATCATAATAAGCATAAACACTATTCCACTGGCACCTAGAAGTGCTGTATTTGGAAATATTAAGCACTGCAAAACTCCTGATAAAACCGCCGTGAATACTATGCCTATTAAAAGCGCACGACTTTTATATTTTTCTTCCATTGGTGGTCCTATCACAAGTAAAAATAGCATATTTCCTAAAAAATGCTCGTAATCGGCATGCCCTAATATGTGTAAAAACAGTCGCAAATATCCAAGTGGATCAAGCGGTGAAAAGCTGTATACCGAAAACAATATTCTGTTTGTATAGCCATTTGACAAAAAATCAAGAATCAAAGCACACAAACTCAAAATCACCATTGTCAAAATTACAGGCGAATTATAGTATATCTTATTAAAAAATTTCATCTTCCCACTCTCCCCTTTTTAAAGAGTAGTTTAACACAGTTTTTCTATTTTGTCGAGGTTTCATGCACTACATTTCGTCTCTTGCATAACTGTGAGGAAGGAAATTAATAAGCTTACCACTTCTTAGGCTGTATATTTTCACTGTGCAAGCACTACTTTTATATTTTCAACTTCAACTGCAGTTTGTGGGTCTGTTATGTATTTGCTTTCATACAAAATTACACCGTCAAAATTAGCAGATCTAGTGTCTTTTATTTGTCTTGCTATTATATCATCGGAATCTTTCCATGTGCCTTCATCCTCTGTGTCGCTTCCAGCCTTGTAAAGTGCTAATCCTATATACACATCAAGACCTGCATGTTTTTCCATTTCCACCCACTGCGTCAGTGCATTTGTAAATCCTAAAGCTGGGTTTTCATAGCTAAAATAGAGCTGTGGCGCTATGTAATCTATATAACCCACTGTTGAACACCATGTATATACATCGGCGCTAAGTGCTGCATTATTATTTATGTTTCCTTGTGGTGAAATACCAAAGTCTACACTCTCATTTTCTGCTTTAATCTCTCTATAAACTTGAGATATGAGCGCATTTATATTAGCCTCTCTCCACTGCTCTACACTAAGTGGATTTTCACTTGTGGCATAATATGCGTCATAGGCAACACTATCTTCGCTTCCCATTTCATACGGATAAAAATAATCGTCAAAATGTATGCCATCTACCTTGTAATTTTCTACTATCTCAACCACACCATCTGTAATTAAACTTCTCATTTGAGAATATGCAGGATTTAAATACACATCTCCCTCAATTTCAATAAAATAGTAAGGATTTGACTCACCATAAATGCTATATGGATTATCTTGTGAAAGTATTGCAGGCGTTACCTCAGTTTTCACCCTTAAAGGATTAATCCATGCGTGAAACTCCATACCGTTTTCATGCGCAGTTTCTATCATAAACTCCATAATATCAAACTCAGGGTCTTTTCCCTGTACACCCGTTAAAATGTGCGACCATGGAAAATAATCAGATTCATAAAGTGCGTCACTATACGGTCTTACATGCACAAAAAGACTGTTCGCACCTATGTCCTTTGCGTCCATAACAAGCTTTTCATAATTTGCGCAGAACGCCTCAATCGTATTTTCCTGTGTTTGAAGTGCAATAAAAGAGAGCCATACTCCCTTCATTTCCTTTTCATCATCAGAGCTCACCACAATCGTTTTTTCTTCATCAACATCTTCTCCACTTACAACATCGGCTTGACTTGATGATTTATCTTCACTTTTAATATCATCTACCTGCTCAATTTGAGAATTATACTCACTTTGTGCCGAAGTATAAGCTAAAAAAACCGCACCCGCAAGTAAAAACCACAATAATGTATACACCAAAACAGGAGGTCGCTTTTTCATAATTTATCATCCTTTACATTAATTTATTATTAATTATATGTCTATATGGACGAGAAAATGATAAAAAAATGGTAGGAACATGATAAATAATTATTTGACTTTGAATAAAATTTATTATATAATTATGAAACAATTAAACAAGCCTTCTTAGTTAAATGGATATAATAAACCCCTCCTAAGGGAGTGACTAACAAGAGAACTTTTTACTCATGCTTCACACCAA
>CAYJJB010000069.1:0-9842 GCA_964370405.1 uncultured Eubacteriales bacterium
CCGCAGCTTGGAGCTGTTTCTACTTTTGAGGAACAGCCGCAGCTTGTTTGAGATTTCTCATAATTTCCATCATCATTTTTGCAAAAAATATTTGTTACTATTCCAGAAAAAATTCCAGAAATAAATGCTGAAATAGCTCTATATACTGCAAATAGAGGACCCATCAGTCCATATGTTGCAATAATACTGTCAACTCCTGTTTGAGGAGTTGATGTTAAAAAGCTGACCACTGCGCCTTTTGATGCACCACTTTTGCCAAGATACATCGCCGTAGGGACTACTCCACAAGAGCATAAAGGCAGCGGGACACCTAAAACAGATGCCTTAACCACAGACGATGTGCTTTTCTTTCCGATATGCTTTAGTATTGCATCTTTATTAACAAAGGCATGCAAAATTCCTGTAAAAATTAAACCTATAGTGATATAAAACGACATATCAATAAATAAGTCCCATAGATTATTTAAAAACTCCATTATAACGCTCCATTCTGCCATAATTTTTCGGCATAAAATTTAATTATTTACTAGCCATGACTTATGTGACTTAAGCCAATGCTTAAAATATCACTTATATGCTCATCATCTAAGCTATAAAAAATATTATTTTTCTCTTTTCTGATTTTCACTACATTGTTTAGTTTTAAAAACTTTAATTGATTAGATATTCTGGGCTGTGAAACTCCTAAAAGTATCGTTAAATCTTTCACGCAAATCTCATTATGCAGCATAGCAAGTAAGATTTTTATACGTATCGGTTCGCTGAAAACTTTAAAGAAAAATGATAAATTTTCTGTTACTTCATCATTTGAAATAACTTCTATCACTTTTTGCGGTGTTTTGCAACATAAATTACTCATAGACACCTCCTAGCAATATAACTGTATAATGATATAGTTATATCGTATACTAAATAAACTAAAATGTCAAGTTATTGCAAGTATATTTTTTCTATGTTATAATTTTTAATAAAAGCGGAGGTTTAAGCTTATGAAAAAAATTCTTATTGTAATTGATATGCAAGTTGATTTTATCGACGGCAGTTTAGGAACTGAAGCTGCTGTAAAAATATTACCTAATGTCGCAAATAAAATTGAAAATTTTGATGGTACTATAGTTTTTACAAGGGACACACATTTTGATGATTACTTAGACACTTTAGAGGGAAAAAATTTACCTGTACCCCACTGTATAAAAGGCAGTAAAGGGCATGAAATTCATCCAAAGCTTAAACGTTTAGTCGGAAATTACGTACACGACAAAACAAGTTTTGGTGCAAAAGATTTGCCAGATTTAATTCATGAAATATGCATGGATGATACAGATATCGAAATTTCCTTAATTGGTGTTTGTACAGATATTTGTGTTATAAGCAATGCTATGATTTTGAAAGCTTTTTTTCCACAGGCGAAAATTTGTGTTTATGCCGACTGCTGTGCCGGTGTAACAGAAAAAGGTCATTTAAACGCACTTGAAGCCATGAAAATTTGTCAAATTGAAATAAAAAACAATTAAAATAATTATTGTTTTTTTACATTTTGAGTGTTATAATATTAAATATGAATGTCATTGTAATTTGCTATATAAATTTGAAAGGATATTTGTGAAATGGACGGAGATAATATTTTGCAAACCACTGATTTAGACATAAGATTTGCTCTACCAAGCTATGCACAGTACTTAAAAGATTTAAAAGAGAAAAAATTCACTAAAATGTGTATGACACAAATTGTAAATGCGGATGTAATGATTGCAACTTTTGGTGAAGAAAAATACTATCAAAGTTGCACAGAGATTTTAGAGCTTGGAAACAGTGCTTATAAAATGATGGGACTTGATAAAATTTTTCATGTATATATTTACACATACAAATCTTTTATCATTGCAGCTAATGACGATATGAGTGATGAAGTTTTTCTAAATATCATGAAAACAAATTACGAGCAGTATGAGCTTTCAACTTCGACGCAAACAGGTCAGGGTGGTATATCACGTTTTGTATTAGTATTTGGTGACGATTTGATAAACCATGCCGTAAGTACTCATTATGTTAATAGAAACTTACAAAGCAACTTTATTATATCTTCAAACGAGAGGGAGCTTCTTTTAGAAAAAAACAAAAAAGAAGTGGGCGTGTTTGAACTTTTGAGTTATGCAATTAACACCAATAATGTTATACCATATTATCAGGGCATCTATAATAACAACTTGAACAGCATAACAAAATTTGAAGCATTAATGAGAATACGTGATAAGGACGGAAAAATTTATCCACCTGGCCTTTTCCTTGATGCTGCAAAAAAATTAAAGCTTTATCTACCTATAAGTAAAATGCTTATAGACAAAGCTTTGACTGATTTTGAGAATAAGAATCACAAGCTAGGTCTTAACGTGTCACTTTTAGATATTCAGTCCGACGATTTTAAACTGTGGTTTTATGACAGGCTAAAAAAATTCCCCGAACCATCAAGGTTAGTTATAGAGTTTTTAGAAACCGAAAATTATGGTGCAAATACAGAGCTCATTAGCTTTTTAAATGAAGTTAAGCGAATTGGCTGCAAGGTAGCAATTGACGACTTTGGTGCAGGTTTTGCAACCTACACTGCAATAATTGCTTGCAAACCTGATATTATTAAAATTGACGGAAGCATTATAAAAGAACTAGCAACAACCCAAGAAAGCAAGTTGATTTTAAATTCAATTTGCTATATGGCAAAACTTATTGGTGCTGAAATTACAGCAGAATTTGTTGAAAATGAAGAAATTCAAAATGTAATTAAAGAGCACGATATAAATTTTTCTCAAGGATATTATTTTGCAAAACCTGAATCTTTTGAAAATTTGGGTATTTAATTTTTTTGTAAAGAAGGATTTAATTTATGGCTAATTTAAAAGTAGATTTATATTCAAAAATGCTAAACCAAACTGTTTCGGTAGAGATTTACCTGCCTTATGATGAAAATGAAGATAAAGAAGCTGATGGTGTTATTTATTTACTTCATGGAATGCTTGGCAGTAGCAATTCTTGGTTTACACTTACTCCAGCATCACGATATGCAAAAGACAATAATTTAATTTTAATTGCACCTCAAGCTCATAATAGTTTTTACGCTGATGATTTAGCTGGTGAAAAATATTTTACTTATATGACGCAAGAGCTTCCCTCACTTTTGAAAACTATGTTTAATATTCCGTGTGAAAGAGAAAAAACTTTTGTCGCAGGACTTTCAATGGGCGGCTATGGCGCAATGCTACTAGGTCTTTCACGACCTGATTTATATGCTGCTTGTGCAACTTTTAGTGGCGCCGTGCAATTTGGACGTGGAGAAGTTGATAAAACTTCAGAATTTGCTACACGATATGTCGCACCTATTTTTGGAAGTGATTTTGAAAAGAGAGCAGAACTTGATTTATATCAGCTTGCAAAAAATGTGTCCGAACTTGAAGAAACACAAAAACCAAGAGTGCTTTGCACTTGCGGTTTAGAGGATTATTTATATGAGGGCAATATAGAGTTTAAAGATTACATGAAAACCTTAGATATTGACTTTTCATACATGGAGTGGCCAGGTTTTCATGAATGGAACTTTTGGGACAGAAGCATTGTTTATGCAATAGATTTCTTCCTAAATAACGGATACGCAAAAAAATGTCATGACTTTTGGAAAACCGAACCAACTGTGAACTAAATTTAATAATTATAATAAAAGGGGCTGTCGCAAATGTTTTTTTCCATTTGCGACAGCCCCTTTATTCTTTATTATCCAAAAAGTCTTTTGGCTTCTTTTAAGCTCTCTATCGGGTCTAAAGTTGGCTTATATTCTAAGCCACAGGCACCCTTATACTCTGTTTTATCAATTGTATCGAATATAAATTTATAATTGTTTTCACCAAACTGCAAATCAATTCTGCCTGGATGACCTGCGCCGTGTAGGTGAGGTATGCAGTCAAGATTATTTGTGATATTTGGTAAAATATTACCCTCCATTACTTGTTGGTGGTAAATGTCATAAATAATTTTTGCATAAGGATGGTTTACTTCTCTAATAATTTCAAATCCTTCTACCGCTGACCACAAATAATAACCAGGATGATTTACATAGGTATTTAACGGCTCAAGCATTATTGTAACCTTATATTTATCAAGTATAGGTTTAGCCTCGTTTAAACAGTCAACTATCGACTTGTGCTGTTCTTCTCTTGGGGCGCCTGTATCAGGTCCTACTTGAGTGATAAGCTTTTTTACTCCAAGTTCATTTGCAGCAATACAGCTCTTCTCTAAGCCCTCAAGCCAAAGCGCACGGTATTTGGGATCTGTCATTCTAAATTCTGTAGTGCACATGCTCAACAGCTCTACACCAGTTTCTTTAAGTGCTTTTTTTACAGCATCAAAATCCAAATCTTGCCAATTATAAGTTTCTATAGCATCATATCCCAGTTCGTGAACTGTATATATAGCTTCCACAAAATCTGTATCTTTAAAAAAGCAAGGAATTGGTACACATAATCTCATACTATTTCACCCTTTCAAAATCAAAAGTAAATTACCTTACCTGTTTCCATAGATTCATTTGCTGCAAGGCCCAATTTTAGTGTCTTCATAGCATCTTCATATGGTGAACGAACGGCTGTTGGATCCCCAACACGTACAGCGTCAATAAATGCTCTGTCTAAAAGATAAGTTTGATTTACAGCTCTATCTATATCAAGTGTTTGACCTTTTGTTTTTATAATGATATTGTTTCTTAGCCTGTAATCTATAACAGCATCTTTTAATGTTACCACTAAACCATTGTTTTGAAGTCTTTCTGTCATATAACAACCACTTACTAGCGTTGCAGTTACATTATTATTAAATCTAATAACTGCAGTTGAATGGTCATCTGTATCATACTCTTCACTTGCATCAACACCTGCTTTTACCATGCCCACACTGCATGTAGCATATACTGATAATGGCTCGCCAAAAAGATATCTTAAGCCATCAAGAAGGTGAATGTTTTGCTCTACAAGTTGTGCGCCACAAGTGGACTTCTTTTGCCACCACCAAACTCCAGGTATGCCGCCTACCCAAGAGCCATATACCAAACCACCAGCTTTATGTTTTGGAAGTTCATCTTTCAAAATATCGATAAGATCTAAGTATCTGTCCTGAAAACCTACCGCCGTTACTAGATTTTTCTCTTTTACTAATTTTACAATTTCCTCACCTTGAGCGATGTCTAAGGTCATTGGTTTTTCAACCATAAAAGCAATGCCTTTTTCAATAAGTTTTTTCTCTGTATCAAGATGAGCTGTAGGCTCTATTGAAATAAAAACCGCATCAACAGTGTCTTTTGAAATATTTTCATACATATCTACATTGTTTACATAGACATTAGGGCAGTTAAATCTTTTTGCCGCAGCAAGTCTTCTCTCTTCCACAGGATCTGCTACTGCTACAACTTCGATATCGTCCATCATCTCTAAAGCTTCCATATGAGCACCCGCACGGCCACCGCATCCAAGTAGAGCAACTTTAATTTTAGACATAGTAATTTCCTCCAAGTTTTTAATAAATTATTATTTAATTTTATTGACATTAGTCAAAATTATTAATATAATTATATTGATATGACAGTGAATAGTCAATCACAAATTATTGATAAACTATAAGGATATTGCATTATGTTTTCTGAAATAAACAAAGAAGAATATGAAAATTTGCCACTTGTCTTATGCGCTGTAGCAATAGATCAAGAACAGCGTGAAATAATACGTGAACATGGGTTTATTTATCATCAATTTATTTGGGTATCAAGTGGAAGTGGAATATTTACAGTGGGCGAAAAAACATTTGAACTCTCAGATGGCGAAGGCATGTTTTTTAGAAAAAATGTTCCACATAGCTACAAAGATGACAAAAGTGATTTTTTTACCTCATGGCTAACATTTGATGGCTGTGACAGTCTTTTAGACCACTTCAAAGTAAATGATTACTTTAAATTTACTATGACAAAAACTATAGCCGCACAGTCAAAAGAACTTTTAACCGCTTGCAAAGCGCACAGCACTGTCCTTACCCGCTCTGCAAGCACATACTCATGGATTATATCAACTTTATCTGAAATATTTGAGCCCTCTATGCCCTTTGATAAAAAAGCAAAGCAGTTTATGGAAAATCATTACCAAGACCCAATAAGCCTTGATGATATAGCCAAACACGTAGGAATGAATCGTTTTGCGCTTTGCAGAGAATTTAGTAAAAAAAATGGTGTATCGCTTATGGAACAGCTAAAAAATATCAGAGTGTCAAAGGCAAAATATTATTTAAAGTATAGCACAAATTCAATTGAGGAAATAGGAATTCTTTGCGGATTTGACTCTCCTAGCTACTTTGGCAAACGGTTTAAAGAGATTACAAATTTAAGCCCTCGAGAATATAGAAATTTAAAATAATTTTCTATTGCTTATTTATGCTATTAGGAGTATAATCTAAGCAAATCTACATAAAAATTTTAATAAAGAGGTGTATTTTATGGCAAAAATTATCGGAAACAATTTACCAGACATGCCGTGGCAAGAAAAACCAGAGGGGTATAAACACCCTGTGTGGAGGTATGACGGAAACCCAATTATAAAGAGAGATCAAACGCCTACATCAAACAGCATATTCAATTCAGCAGTAGTTCCTTTTGAAGGTGCGTATGCTGGTGTTTTTAGATGTGACAATCGTGGAATAAACATGGACATTTATGCAGGATTTTCCAAAGACGGTATTAACTGGGAAATAAATGCAGATCCCATAGTTTTTGAGGGCGATAGTGAAGTCACAAGAAAAGAATACAGATATGACCCAAGGGTTTGCTTTATTGAGGACAGATACTATGTTACTTGGTGCAATGGTTATCACGGGCCTACAATAGGTGTTGCGTATACCTATGATTTTAAAACTTTCCACCAACTTGAAAACGCATTCTTGCCTTATAATAGAAATGGTGTAATGTTTCCTAGAAAAATTGGCGAAAACTACGCAATGGTGAGCCGCCCAAGTGACACAGGCCACACTCCATTTGGCGATATTTTCTACAGTGAAAGTCCTGATATGACTTACTGGGGAAAGCATAGATATGTTTTTGGTACAAGCGGTATTGCTGGCTGGCAATCAAAAAAAGTGGGACCTGGACCTACTCCAATTGAAACCGATGAAGGCTGGCTTATGATTTATCACGGTGTTTTAAATTCTTGTAATGGTTTTGTATACAGACTAGGCGTAGCTCTTTTAGATTTAGAAAAACCATGGATAGTAAAAGAACGTGGTATGTTCTATATCTTTGGCCCTGAAACAGATTATGAACTTACAGGAGATGTGCCAAATGTAACTTTCCCTTGTGCTAATTTATATGATGCACAAAGTGGCAGAATTGCTATATACTATGGTGCAGCAGACACAGTTACAGGCCTTGCTTTTACTACTGTTGATGAGCTTTTAAGCTTTATGCGAAAATACCCACATCCTTGCACTGCTGAAGAGTATGCAAAGTATGCAAAAGACCATGGAGAGCAAATTTCTAAAATATAAAATTTACAAAAAATCTTCTATTTAAAATTTAAAAATAGAAGATTTTTTTATTTTTATATGATATAATCTTAACGAATAAAATTAAAACACGGAGGAATCATTATGATAAAATTTAACAGTGGAACTTTTCATCTATCAAATGATAAAATAAGCTATATTTTCAAAGTCATGAAAAACGGACAGTTAGGACAGCTTTATTTTGGAAAAAAAATACAACATAGAGATAATTTTGACCATTTACTAGTAGAAAGAGAGTGTTCTTTAGCACCTACTATGAGTGCAGTGGACACATCTTTCTCGCTTGAAACAGTAAAGCAAGAGTACCCTTCTTTCGGCACAGGTGATTATAGAGAACCTGCGTTTCAAATTAAACTTTCAAATGGCAGTACAATTTCTGATTTTAAATATAAATCACACGAAATTTATGAAGGCAAAAAAGAAATTACAGGCTTACCGCATACCCATGGCGAAAGTGTAAAAACTTTAGAAATCACTCTTTTTGACGAAGTTGCAAACGCAAGCATAATGCTATATTACCATGTTTTTGACGGACTTTCCTCCGTGGTAAGAAGTGCTAAGTTTATTAATAATTCAGGTGAAGATATTAAAATTTTAAGAGCTATGTCATTAAATCTTGATTTATATGACATGAACTATGAAATGCTACAACTTGACGGTGCGTGGAGCAGAGAGCGCCATGTTGCTGTAAATAAAATAAGAAAAGGTATTAATGCAGTGTCAAGTGCCCGAGGTGCTAGTAGTGCGATGCATAATCCTTTTATAGCTTTAAAAAGAGAAGAAACCACAGAAAACAATGGCGAGGCTTTAGGCTTCACTTTGATTTACAGCGGAAACTTTTTGGCACAAGCGCAGGCTGATAACTACGATGTTACAAGAGTACAAATAGGAATAAATCCTTTTGAATTTGAATGGACTTTAAAAAACGGTGAGGAATTTCAAACACCTGAGGCTGTAATGGTTTATAGTGATAATGGTTTAAATGGCATGAGCAATACCTTCCACGATTTGTTTAGAGAGCATTTAATACGAGGCGAATACAAAACTAAAACACGCCCCATTTTAATAAACAACTGGGAAGCAACCTATTTTGACTTTAACGAGGAAAGCATACTAAAAATTGCAGGTAAAGCAAAAGAGCTAGGTGTTGAATTATTTGTTTTAGATGACGGATGGTTCGGCAAAAGAGATGATGATTCAAGCTCACTTGGCGACTGGAACGTAACTTTATCAAAACTTCCAAATGGAATAGATGGTCTTGCTAAAAAAATCAATGATCTAGGGCTAAAATTTGGCCTGTGGTTTGAACCTGAAATGGTTAATGAAATAAGTGATTTATATACTACTCACCCAGACTGGATAATTCACACACCAAATAGAAAGCCTTCATACGGAAGAAAACAATTTGTTTTAGATTTTTCACGCAGTGAAGTGGTTGACTATATCTTTAATAAAATGTGCGAAACCATAGATAAGGCAAATATTGAGTACATTAAATGGGATATGAATAGAAATATTACAGAGGCATATTCTGTGGCGCTTCCCGCAGATAGGCAAAAAGAGTTTTTCCACAGATACATTTTAGGTGTTTACAAACTTTATGACATGCTTATTGAGCGTTTCCCCCATATTTTATTTGAGTCCTGCGCATCAGGTGGTGCAAGGTTTGATGCAGGCATGCTTTACTATGCGCCTCAAGCATGGACAAGTGACGACACAGACGCCATAGAAAGACTGCATATTCAGTACGGTACGAGCATGGTATATCCTATAGTTTCAATGGGAAGTCACGTAGCGGCAGTTCCTAACCATCAAGTAGCAAGAAGCACAAGTATGAAAATGCGTGCCGATGTTGCATATTTTGGCACTTTTGGCTACGAGCTTGACCTTAATATCATAAGCGATGAGGAAAAAGAACAAGTAAGGCAGCAAATTGAATTTTTCAAAAAATATAGAAATGTTATTCATACAGGTGATTTTTATAGGCTTAAAAACGGTGAGGACAATTATTACAGCTGGATGATAGTATCTAAAGATAAATCGACAGCAATTTTTGCATACTACAAAATTTTAGCAACACCAAACCCATCTCTTAAAAAGGTAAAGCTTGTAGGCCTTTGCGAAAACAGTGAGTATATCTGCGACGGTCATTCATATTTTGGTGACGAGCTTATGAATGTGGGCATGCTTACAAACACAGAATTTGCAGGAATTGGCATACACAGCCACAGATTTGGCAAAAAACTTATGGACAAAGGCGATTT
>CAYJJB010000070.1:0-9660 GCA_964370405.1 uncultured Eubacteriales bacterium
AAAAGTGAAAAGTGAAAAGTTATGGTGGAAATGCTGCGCATTTCTAACTAAAAGCTCAGTTTTTATCGAACTTTTGCTTATCGTCGCTTTTGCGTTGCTTCTAAAAGCCAATTAAAATAAAAAGCTTGCAAATAGCTAGCATTTATGCTATAATGTCAACAGTATAAATATGAATGATAAAAAAGAGTGGGGCGACCCGCTCTTTTGTTAATGTATAACGGAAGAAACGGAGTGTATTTATGGAAGAAAAACAAGTAGCGCCACAAAAGAAAAAACTAAATACAGTAGACAGCGTAAGAGAACTTGCACTGCCACTTGCAAAAGATTTAGGCCTTACTTTATGGGATGTGGTCTATGTAAAAGAGGGAGCAGACTGGTATTTAAGACTGTTTATTGATAAAGAGGGTGGTATTCATATTGATGACTGTGTTAATATGACACATGCTATAAATCCACTACTTGATGAACATGACCCGATAAAAGGTGAATATATATTAGAAGTAAGCTCTCCTGGAATAAACAGAAAGCTTGTTAAAAATGAGCACTTCAAGGCATTTATCGACACGCCTGTGCACGTGAAACTTATAAGACCTGCCGAAAATGGCGAGCGTGAGTTTGATGGTGTTCTTATAAGCGTAGAAGAAAATGGCGACTTTGATGTTGCTATAGATGAAGAAACATTTGTGACATTTACAAAAAAAGAGTGTGTGGCTGTTACAGTAATTGATGAAATATAAAATGAAAGGTGAAAACGATGAATAAAGATTTTTTTCTTGCACTTTCTCTTTTAGAAAAAGAAAAGGGCATACCAGCAGAATTTATGATTGACAGAATAACAAAGGCTATAGTTACAGCATGTAAGAATAACTATGGAAATGAAGAAGTGGAGATTGAACTTAACCCTGAAAAAAATAAGTTTGAAGTCTATCTAAAAAAAGAAGTTGTGGAAGAGGTTTTTGACCCTGACACAGAAATTTATATTGATAACGCAAAGAAAATAAGCAAAAAAGCTCAAATAGGCGATTTTGTAAGTATTAAACTTGATACAAAACAATTTGGTAGAGTTGCAGCACAAACTGCAAGAAATATTATAAGACAAGGCATCAGGGACAGCGAAAGAGGTCAAATGATGCAAGAGTTCCAAAGTAAGAACCAAGAAATAGTTACAGGACTTGTAGAGCGTATAGACCCTAGAAGCGGTGCTATTTCTTTAAGAATAGGAAAAGCAGAAACAGTGCTTCCTAAAAACGAGCAAGTGGGAACAGACAATGTTAAAGAGGGCGACTATATTCAAGTATATGTTGTAGATGTTAAAGACACAGAAAAAGGTCCTAAAGCCATAATTTCAAGAACTCACCCTGATTTAGTAAAAAGACTGTTTGAAAAAGAAGTGCCTGAAATTTTTGACGGTGTTGTAGAGATTAAATCTGTATCAAGAGAAGCTGGCTCAAGAACAAAACTTGCAGTTTTAAGTCATGATGCGGAAGTTGATGCGGTTGGCGCATGTATAGGAAACAGGGGCGCTAGGGTGTCAGGCATAGTAGAAGAACTTGGCGGAGAAAAAATTGACATAGTAGAATACAGTGAAGATGCAGAGAAATTTATTTCAGCAGCACTTTCTCCTGCAAGTGTTGTGTCAGTTGAAATTGAAGACCCAGAAGTAAAGGCTTGTAAAGTAACAGTTCCTGATTCACAACTTTCCCTTGCGATAGGAAATAAAGGACAAAATGCAAGACTTGCAGCAAAGCTTACTGGTTGGAGAATAGACATTAAACCTGAAAGTGGCTTTTTCGGAGAATAAATTTTAATAGTTGAGAGTTGAAAGTTTAGAGTTGAGAGTTAAAAATGCTTTGCGTTTTACTATAACTATCAACTATCCATTATCAACTATCCACTAACAAAAAAGGAGGTATAGTGTGAAGCAGAGAAAGATACCGCTTAGAATGTGCACGGGTTGTGCACAAATGAAACCTAAAAAAGAGCTTGTAAGGGTGGTAAAAAGCCCTGAAATTAAAGATGAAAATGGAGAAAGCCAAGGCTTTTTAATATCTCTTGATTTTACAGGTAAAAAACCCGGACGTGGTGCCTATGTTTGCAAAGATATCACTTGCCTTAAAAAAGCCAGAAAAGCAAGACGCTTTGAAAAAGCCTTCTCCTGTAAAATACCGGAAGAAGTTTTTGATGATATGGAGGCTAAAATAAGTGAATAAACAAGTAGGAACTTTAGGCCTTGCAAGAAAATCAGGAAACTTAGTAATGGGATATGATGCAGTTTTAGAAAGCATTAAAAGTGGTAAGTCCCAAGGGGTGGTAATTGCCCTTGATATATCAGAAAAAACGGAAAAAAATGTAGTTTTTACAGCAGAAAAATTCGAAGTGGAACTTTTTAAATCGGATTTAACTATGGAAGAGCTAAGCTCCATTTTTAGAAAGAAAGTAGGAATATTTTCCTTTGAAAACAAAGGGTTGTTCCAAAGCTTTTGTAAAAACAGTAAGTAATTAAATCATTTTAATAAAGAAAGGAAAATTGTTGATATAATCAATAATTTTGGTGATATGCATGATGATGAAATATCGTGTACATGAAGTTGCAAAAGACTTAAATGTGCAAAACAAGGACATACTTGATGTGCTTGATAAATATGTTGATGAACCTAAAAAACATATGACAGCCCTTGAAGAGGAGGAGCTAAATATAGTTTTTGACAGCTTCACTCAAACTCACAATGTGAAAAATTTTAATGAATATTTTGCAAGTGGCGTAAAGAAAGAGGAGCCTAAAAAAGAAGCTCCAGTAAAAAAAGCAGAGCCAGTTAAAAAGCTTGAGCCTAAAAAAGAAGTGGCTAAACCTGCCATAAAAACTGAGTCTGTTAAAAAGGCAGAGCCTAAAAAAGAGGTGGCAAAGCCTGTGCAAAAACCTAAAGAGCAAGTGCAAAAGCCTGCTCCTAAAAAACCTGCGCCAAAAGCGCCTGTGCAAAATAGAGCACCAATACAAAACAAAGCGCCTATACAAAGTAAAGCGCCTGCACAAAATACAAAAGATGAACAAATTGCAGAAGTGCCTACATTTACAAAAAGAATAGTAGACACAAGAAGCTCTAATGTTAATATTGATAAGTACAATGAAAAATATGACAGACTTGCATCTGAAAAAGTTAAAAATGACAGTGCAGCTACAAAACAAAAGTTTAATAACAGACGTCAACAAAGAGGAAGACGACAAGGCAAGAGAGAAACAGAGTCTGAAAGGTTGAATCGTATTGCAATGGAGAGAAAAGCAAAAGCTGTAACCATTGAAATACCTGAAGAGATAACTGTTGGCGAATTTGCGCTAAGACTAAAAGCAACTTCTGCAGAAGTTATTAAAAAACTTATGATGCTTGGTGTATTTGCAACAATTAATGACACAATAGATTTTGACACAGCTACTTTAATTGCAGATGAATTCCATGCAAAAGTTGAAAGAGAAGTTGTTGTTACTATTGAAGAGAGAATCATTGATGACAGTGAAGACCACGACGACCACTTGCTTCCAAGAGCTCCGATAGTTGTTGTTATGGGACACGTTGACCATGGTAAAACTTCTCTTTTAGATGCTATAAGAGAAACAAATGTAACAGATGGCGAAGCTGGTGGTATTACTCAGCACATAGGTGCTTACAGAGTAGATGTTGATGGAAACGAAATTACTTTCCTTGATACACCTGGACATGCGGCGTTTACAACAATGCGTGCAAGGGGCGCACAGGTTACTGATATAGCAGTTTTAGTTGTTGCGGCAGACGATGGTATTATGCCACAAACTATAGAGGCTATTAACCACGCAAAAGCAGCGGGCGTTTCAATTATAGTTGCAATTAATAAAATGGATAAACCGGGTGCTAACCCTGACCAAGTTATGCAACAACTTACAGAGTATGAGCTTGTTCCAGAGGCATGGGGTGGCGATGTTCCTTGTATTCCTTTATCTGCAAAGACAAAACAAGGCATGCCTGACCTTATGGAAATGATACTTCTTATTGCTGAGATGAAAGAGCTTAAAGCAAATCCGGACAGAGCAGCAAGAGGTACGGTTATTGAAGCAAGACTTGATAAAGGTCGTGGACCTATTGCAACTGTATTAGTTCAAAACGGTACACTGAGAATTGGCGATATAATTGTTGCAGGTAGCACGGTAGGTCGTGTTAGAGCAATGACAAATGATAAAGGTGAAGCTGCAAAAGAAGCAGGACCTTCTGTTCCTGTTGAAATTACAGGTCTGTCTGAAGTGCCTGTAGGCGGCGATGTATTTAACTCTGTATCAGATGAAAGACTTGCAAGAGAGCTTGTAGAGCAAAGAATTACACAAGAAAAAGAAGCTCACTTTAACGCACAAACAAAGATTACACTTGATAATCTGTTTGATCAAATGAAAGACGGAGAAATGAAAGAGCTTAAAGTTATAGTTAAGGCAGACGTTCAAGGTTCTGTTGAGGCTGTAAGACAATCTCTTGAAAAACTAAGCAATGATGAAGTACGTGTAAATGTAATTCACGGCGCTGTTGGTGCTGTAAGCGAAAGTGATGTAATGCTTGCAAATGCATCAAATGCAATTGTTGTAGGCTTTAATGTAAGACCTGATGCAATTGCTGAGGAAAGTGCAAAACTAAACGGCGTTGACATGCGTCTTTATCGCATAATTTATGATTGCATAGAAGAAATTGAGTCTGCAATGAAAGGCATGCTTGCTCCTAAATTTAGGGAAGTTGCACTTGGAAAAGCAGAGTGTCGTGAAGTTTACAAAATTACAAATGTTGGAATGGTTGTGGGTTCTCACGTAACACAAGGTAAAATGACAAGAAATGCACAAGTAAGAATAGTGCGTGACGGAATTATTGTAGCTGATGACAAAATTGCTTCTTTAAGACGTTTTAAAGACGATGTTAAAGAAGTTGCTCAAAGCTATGACTGTGGTATCACTTTAGAGAAATTTGGCGATATTAAAACTGGTGATATACTTGAAGCATATCTTATGGAAGAATATAGAGATTAAGGAAAGGGCTGAAAAAAATGCCAAGCCATAGAATTGACAGAACATCTGAAGATGTAAGAAGAGAGCTTACAGCTATACTTCGCACTCTTAAAGATCCAAGAATTAGCGAATGTTTTCTTTCTTTGGTACGAATAGAACTTACAAATGACTTGTCATTTTGCACGGTCTATGTTAGTACTATGGAAGGAATGGAGCGCACAAAAGAAGCAGTTAAGGCACTTAAGTCGGCAGCGGGCTTTATAAGGCGAGAGCTAGGGCACGCACTAAATTTAAGGCACACACCTCAGCTTATTTTTAAGCCAAGCGACTCCATAGAATACAGCGCTAATATTTCAAAATTATTAAACGATATGAATAAGGGGTGAGAAAAAATGTTTACACCACAAAAAATTGCACAGCTAGTAAAAGACTGGGACAATATTTTGCTTATATCCCATATATCGCCCGATGGCGACACCTTGGGTAGTGCAACAGCACTTATGAGAGCCTTTGAAAATATGGGCAAAAAAGTAAAATTTGCCTGTGGAGATAATATTGCTAAGAGGTATAATTATCTGTTTGAGGGAATTAAGGCAGAATGTGAAAAAGAAGATTATATAATAGTGGTGGACATTGCTTCCCCTGCCCTTATGGGTGACTTGTGTGCACTTTATGAGGACAAAATTGACCTTGTAATTGACCATCATGCAAGTCATAACAATTTTGGTAAAGTGGACTGGGTGGACGTAAGTGCACCTGCCACAACTCAAATGATATATGAACTTATAATAGCTTTGGGTCAAGATATTACAAAAGAAATTGCAAACGCAGTTTACACTGGTCTTTCTACAGACACAGGTTGTTTTAAATACCCAAATGTAACACCAAAGTCGCACATGATAGCGGCAGAGCTTTTAAAATGTGGTGCAGATGCAGGTGATATTAACAGGTGGATGTTTGAAACTAAGACAAGAGGATGCATAAAGCTTGAGGGCGCCGTGATGAGAGATTTGGAATTTTTGCATGGCGACAAAATTGTATGTGCAGATATTAGTCGTGACTTTTTAGCTAAAATGGGTGCTAGAGAAAGTGATTTAGAAGGCCTTCCTTCAATTATTAGGGGAATAGAAGGTGTTGTGTTGTCTATTCTTTTAAAGGAGAAAAAAGATGGAACGTGGAAAGTTTCACTGCGCTCTACATATCCTATAGACTCAAGCGAAATTTGCCAAAAATTTGGCGGCGGCGGACATAAAGGTGCGGCAGGTTGTTCTTTTAGCTGCGACTTTGACAGTGCAAAAGCGCAAATTATAGGTGCATGCATAGATCATTTAGAGGAAAAAGGGGTAAGTGCGTGAGCGGTGTAATTATTTTAAATAAACCCACAGACTTTACTTCTTTTGACTGCGTTGCTGTGCTTAGAAAAATTTTAAAAGAGAAAAAAATTGGACATACAGGAACATTAGATCCGATGGCGACAGGTGTTTTGCCAATGCTTATAGGCAAGGCGACTAAAACAGCAGACTTTTTGGTTGATACAGATAAAGAGTATGAAGCAGAGTTTGAATTTGGAATTTTAACAGACACGCTTGATATTAGCGGTGAAGTAAAAAAAACAGACGATGTGTTTGTAAGTGCAAAAGATTTAGAAGAAAAACTTCAGGGCTTTAGAGGCGACATTATGCAAGTGCCTCCAATGTACTCGGCAGTGTCGGTAAATGGACAAAGACTATATAAGCTTGCAAGGCAAGGGATAGAGATAAAAAGAGAAGAAAGACCCGTAAGCATTTCAAAGTTAGAATTATTAAGCTATGATGAGAGCAGTAGAAAAGGAAAGCTTTTGATACGCTGTTCAAAAGGTACTTACATAAGAACACTTATTGATGACATAGCAAAAACTTTAGGTACAAACGGAGTCATGACAGCTCTTGTAAGAACTGCTGCTTGCGGTTTTTCCATAGATAATTCACTTACTTTTGATGAAATAAGAGAACTTTGCAAACAAGGCGCTATAGATGAACATATAAAAAGTATAGATAGCCTTTTTGTGAATAACCAGAAAATTACGGTTAGTCCAAAGCAAGAAGTAAGATTTCTAAATGGCGGAGCGCTAGATTTGAAAAGGCTTAGCCTAAAAAAGTCACACTATGAAACAAAAGAACCAATAAAAGTATATGGAGAAGAGTTTTTAGGGCTTGCAAAAATAAATTTGGAAGATAATGAACTTAAAATACTTAAAATATTTAAGGGATAAATTAGCAAAATGAAAATATTTAATTCTTTAGAAAATATAAAAATAGAAGATTATACTGCTATTGCCCTGGGTGCGTTTGATGGACTGCATCTAGGGCATAAGTCGGTTATAAATAAGGTTTTTGAAAAAAATTTAAGTGCCTCAGTGTTTACGTTTAAAGAAAATCCGTCAAAAAATCTAACGGGAAAGACAAATTATATATTGACACAAGAGGAAAAATTAGATATATTAGATAAATGGGGCGCAAAAAACTGTTTTTGTCCCGATTTTAATTTGCTTCAAAATATGGAAGCAGAGGACTTTGTAGTAAAGATACTATTTGATAAATGCAAGGCAAAAGTTTTAAGTTGTGGCAAAGATTTTAGATTTGGTAAAAAAGCTTTGGGCGATGTTGCACTGCTTCAAAAACTGTGCAATGAAAATGGAGTTTGCCTCCAAGTTGCAGGTGACTTTTGTGTTCACGACAAAAAAGTAAGTTCTAATATAATAAGAAATTATATTGAAAACGGAAAAATAGAGAGTGCAAATGAAATGCTTGGAAGGTATTTTGGATTTACATTACCTGTTTTAGAAGGAAACAGAATAGGCAGAACACTTGGCACGCCCACAATAAATCAAAAAATGCCACACGGATTTGTGCTTCCTCGTTTTGGTGTTTATGCATCAAATGTTATAATTGACGGAAAAAATTATTTGGGAGTAACAAATGTTGGTGTTAAACCTAGCATAGGCAAATATGATCCACTTGCTGAAACATGGATACCTGATATAAATATGAATTTGTATGGAAAAAGTATAAAAACAGAACTTTTAGGATTTATAAGAGATGAAAAGAAATTTGACAATTTAGAAAGCCTAAAAGAAGAAATTATTAAAAATGAAAAAAGGGCAAGAGTGATATATAAAGAAATATTTAAATAGCATAATAGGGGAGCTGTTTTATGGAACATGAAAAAAGTTTTATTGAGCTTAGATATTATTCAGTAGAAAAAGATTTTCCGGCTATGTGTTTGCAAGGCGAAAGGTGGACACAGATCTATAAAAAGGGTGGAAGTTTACATTTTCACAATTTAACTGAAATAGGGTACTGCGAAGATGGTGAAGGTGAAATGGTATTTCAAAATGAAAGAATAGCTTTTAAAAAAGGTACATTTACATTTATACCAAAGGATGTTTTGCACTCCACAGAGAGTAGTACACCGTGTACCTGGAGTTTCATTTTTGTGGATAGTGACTTGCTCATTAAAGAAGCAGTTGAATGTTTAAAAGGCAGTGATAAGAAGATAAAGCTACAAACACTGGTTATACATGAAGATGATAATGAGGATTTAGCATCTGTTGTGCGTGAGCTTTTAAGGAAATTTAAGTGCTCAAGACCTTTTTGCAGACTACAAATTAGATCTTTGCTCAATTTTCTGCTTTTAGAATCTATGATGATAGAGGAAAGCATAGACAGCATTAACTTTGACAAAAACCACAAAGAAGTGGTAAAGGCACTCAAATACATAGATGATAATTTTGAAGAAGATATAAAAATTTTTGAAATAGCAAAGGTTTGCAATATGAGTGAACCATATTTTAGAAAAATATTTAAAAATTCGGTTGGTTTATCACCACTTGAGCATCTTAACAATGTTAGGATACAAAAATCCTGCAATATGCTAAAAAAATCAACTCAGCCAATTATTGATGTCGCACTTGCTTGTGGATATACCTCGGTAAGTACATTTAATCGCAATTTCATAAGGTTTATTGGGATAACTCCGTCGGAGTTTCGTCAAAATAACAAAGAAAAGACAGATGAACAAAACAATTTCTTAATTCAAAAGCATATGGGCTGGTAGCCATGTAAAACTGTATCAAAAATGTAACCAAATAATGAAACTTATGTATAAAATGTGTAATTTACTTATAAATTACACATTTTTTTTAAGCAAAAATAAAAATCAGAAACGAAAATGCACAATTGACATTCGAATTTGAGATGATAAAAAATGTGAAAACACGCATAATTGTATACAAAGATATGAATTGTATTAATTATTTTTAGTTATTTCGTACTAATATCGATTTTTGTCAGGCAGGTGGCTGTTTTTTGCTTGTTAAAATGACTAATAGTTTATCTGACTAAAAAATATTTAATCTTAATTCATGAAAAGAAAAATTAATAAGGAGAAATTATTATGTTAAAGAAAATTTTAGCGATTCTTATGGTACTTGCAATGGTATTTTCGCTAGCAGCATGCGGCGGCGGTGGCGGAGAGTCAACAGGCGGAGATACACCAGCATCAGAAGCTGATCCGGTTTCAGAATCAGAAGATGATGACCCAGAAAGTACTCAAACAGGTGCAGATGCACTTACAGTTTGGTGTTGGGACCCTAACTTCAACCTATACGC
>CAYJJB010000071.1:0-9621 GCA_964370405.1 uncultured Eubacteriales bacterium
TTATTGCAATGCTTGAGCAAAATTCTTCTACATAGCTCATTTGATGACTTGAAAAAAGAACAATTTTGCCGTCATTAATAAGTTCTTTTACCACATCTTTTAGCAGCATAGAGTTTACAGGGTCAAGACCAGAAAAAGGCTCATCAAGTATTACCATATCGGGATTTGCAGATATTGCAGTTATAAGTTGAATTTTTTGCTGGTTTCCCTTAGATAAAGTATTTAGCCTTTTATTTTTATACTCGGTCATTTCAAGTCGATCAAGCCAGTAATTCACAGATTTTACAGCATCATTTTTTGATACGCCCTTAAGTTTTGTGAAATATACAAGCTGATCCATTATGGAAACTTTTGGGTAAAGCCCACGTTCTTCAGGTAGGTAACCAAATTTAATGTTTCTTCTGTCAATTTCTTTTCCGTCAAGCAAAACCTTGCCGCTATCTTCAAAAAACACACCCATAATTATTCGTATTGTAGTGCTTTTTCCGGCACCGTTTCTTCCTAAAATTCCCAGTGCGTCGCCGCTTTTGGCGCTAAAACATATGTCGTGCAAGACTTTTTTATTACTAAAAGACTTGCAAATATCTTTTAATTCCAGTGTCAAAATACATCCCTCCAAAATTCGTTTTTTACATTATAACATATTCATAATTTATAATCAAATAAGAAAATAAAAATTTTTTTCAAAAAAGTGTTGACATTTATCAAATTAACGTGTATAATTGCAAATGTTCTCAAGAGAACAGCCAACAAATGCTGGTGTAGCTCAGTTGGTAGAGCAGCTGATTTGTAATCAGCAGGTCAGGGGTTCGAGTCCGTTCACCAGCTCCATAGCCTGATGTCAGGTAAACAAAGTAGAAGCACTTTTAAAGTGCTTCTTTATATGGGAGAGTTCCCGAGTGGCCAAAGGGGGCAGACTGTAAATCTGTTGCTTTCAGCTTCAGTGGTTCGAATCCACTCTCTCCCACCAAATAAAACTTACAAGTCAAAAGCTTGTAAGTTTTTTATTTTGAGGAGGAATTTATGAATCCGGTGTTATCTTTTAAAAATTTAACTAAATTTGAGCTTTTGTTGTGGATAGCTTCGTTACTAGCTGTGCTAATAAGTGGTGTTTTTAACCCTAGTGCAATACTCTCCACTATTGCCTCATCGGTAGGCGTTACAGCGCTTATTTTTGTTGCAAAGGGTGATGTGTTAGGGCAAGTGCTTACGGTGGTTTTCTCACTGTTTTACGGGGTTATATCGTTTTCTTTTAGCTATTATGGGGAGATGATAACTTACTTATGCATGACCATGCCCATTGCAATGCTTTCAGTTGTATCTTGGCTTCGACATCAATATGATAAAGAAAAGTCAGAGGTCTTAGTAAATAAACTAAAAAAGCCTGAAATTGTTTTTATGTGGGTGCTTACAGTAGTAGTTAGTGCAGCTTTTTACTTTATTTTGCTATATTTAAATACAGCAAATGTTTTGGTAAGTACATTTTCTGTTACCACAAGCTTTCTAGCTTCTTACTTAACATTTAGAAGAAGTAAATTTTATGCGCTTTCTTATGCCGCAAACGATATAGTTTTAATAGTACTGTGGGTATTTGCAACGTTTGATGACATAAAATATTTACCAATGATAATTTGCTTTATTATGTTTTTTGTAAATGATATGTATGGCTTTGTAAACTGGAGCAAAATGCATAAAAGACAAAATGCGTAGAGTATAAAGAGAGTAAAAGTTACAAATAATATTATATCAACTCGGACATGATGAATATAGACTTTTTTAGTATAATTTTTTAGTAGAAGACTGTACTTGAATGTAAAATTATGTTATAATAATCAAAAATGTTTTTAGGAGGTTTTTAAAATGTGCGGTATAGCAGGATTTGTTGGAATTGAAGAAGATAAAGCACAAATTATTAAAAAAATGACTGAAAGAATTAAGCATAGAGGACCAGATGCGGAAGGCTTTTATATAGATGAAGATGTTGCTTTAGGGCATAGAAGACTTTCTATTATTGACTTAGACAGCGGTAATCAACCGATATTTAATGAAAATAAAGACTTAATTATAGTTTTTAATGGAGAAATTTATAATTATTTGGATTTAAAAAAGGAGCTTGGTGAATATAAGTTTCAAACTAAATCTGATACAGAGGTTTTAATTCACGCCTATGAAAAATGGGGCAAAGATGTTACTAGTAAACTGCGTGGAATGTTTGCATTTGCTATTTGGGATAAAAGAAGTAAAGAGCTGTTTATGGCAAGAGATCCATGGGGTATAAAACCGCTTTATTATCAGTTTAACAATAATACATTCATGTTTGCATCTGAAATTAAAGCATTTTTAGATCATCCTAACTTTAAAAAAGAGTTAAATGAAGACATTTTAAGGGCGTACCTATGCTTTAACTCTGTTCCTACAACTCAGTCAATGTTTAAAGATGTGTATAGAGTAGAACCTGGACAACAGCTTCTTTTTAAAGATGGAAAAATTGAAGTTTCAACATATTATGAGCTTAATTTTAGCGAAAATGGCGAGTATGGTGATTTAACACAGGAAATTGCTGATGCTATGGAAGAGTCAGTAAAATATCATGAAATTGCAGACGTTGAAGTTGGTTCATTTTTATCAAGTGGTGTAGATTCATCGTATTTAGTATCACTTGCAAAACCTGATAAAACCTATACTGTAGGCTATGAAAACCCAAAATATGATGAAACATCTCATGTAAAAGATTTGGCACAAAAATTAAATATCCATAACAATTCAAGAATAATTAGTCGTGAAGAATATAAAAATGCCGTGGCTAAAATTGTATATCATATGGATGAACCTTTGGCAGACCCTTCTGCAAATGCTCTTTACTTTGTGTCTGAAATAGCCTCAAAAGATGTTAAAGTTGTTTTAAGTGGAGAGGGTGCCGATGAGTTTTTTGGTGGATACCAAACGTATTTAGAGGAGCTTGACCAAACTTGGTATAATAAAATACCATATTTTATTAGAAGGCCTGCATCTTTTATTGCTGGAATTTTGCCGCCAATTAGGGGACTTAACTTTATATATAGAAGAGGTTTGAAGTTAGAAGATCACAATATTGGTCTTGGCAGAGTGTTTAGAGATGACGAAGCTCTATCAATTTTGAAAAATAAAAAGCAAATTAAAACCAAAGAGATTACAAAGCCTTTTTATGATAAATATAAAAATAATAGTAGCATGGTAAAAAGACAAGTGATAGATTATTATTTTTGGCTTGTAAGAGATTTTTTACATGCTGTTGATAGACAAACCATGATATTTGGGTTAGAGGCGAGAACTCCATATCTTGATGTTAAGGTGCAAGAAATAGCATCAAAACTTAAAGTTAGTGATAAAATTGAGGGAAGAAAAACAAAAATGGCGCTTAGAGAAGCGGCAAAAAGAGTAATTCCTAATGAGTCATATAAAAAAGAAAAATTAGGTTTTCCTGTGCCTCTTAGAGAGTGGATAAAAGAAGATGACTATTATAATGATATCAAGGCAGAGTTTAATAGTGAAATTGGAAATAAGTTTTTTGATGTAAATAAAATAACAAAGCTTTTAGATGAGCATAAAAATAATAAAAAAGATAACTACAAAAAAGTATGGGCAATATATATATTTATATTATGGTATAAAGAATTTTTCTCTTAATTTTGTAGTAGACGTGGTGTGGAATTTTTGTTATAATTAACTATATATTGATTTTGAGAGGGTAGAAAAGTGAGACTGGGATTTGATAATGACAAATATTTAGAAATGCAATCTGAAAAAATAATGGAGAGAATAGACACATTTGGTAAAAAACTTTATTTGGAGTTTGGCGGCAAATTGTTTGATGATTTTCATGCTTCAAGAGTTTTACCAGGATTTAAGCCTGACAGTAAAGTGAAAATGCTTTTAAAACTTAAAGAGCAGGCTGAGGTTATTGTTGTAATAAATGCTGAAGACATTGAAACCAACAAAGTAAGGGGCGACTTGGGAATAACCTATGATATGGATGTATTAAGGCTAATTGATGCATTTAGGTCTATAGGCTTATATGTTGGAAGCGTTGTTCTTACACGATTTACTGAAAAAAGCAGTGTTGTAAAGTTTGAGAAAAAACTTAATATGCTTGGTGTTAAAACTTATAGGCATTTTACAATAGATGGCTATCCATCAGATATTAAAACAATAGTAAGCGATGATGGATATGGGAAAAATGAATATGTTAAAACAGAACGCTCTTTGGTTGTGGTAACAGCTCCTGGCCCTGGAAGCGGAAAAATGGCAGTGTGCTTGTCACAACTTTATCATGAAAATAAAAATGGTGTAAAAGCAGGTTATGCAAAGTTTGAAACATTCCCAATTTGGAATTTGCCACTTAAACACCCTGTAAACTTAGCATATGAAGCAGCAACAGCTGATCTTAATGATGTTAATATGATAGACCCATTTCATTTAGAGGCATATGGAGAAACTACTGTAAACTATAATAGAGATGTTGAAATTTTTCCGATACTCAAAGCAATGTTTGAAAAAATTTATGGCAGTTCACCGTATCAATCTCCGACTGACATGGGAGTAAATATGGCAGGAAACTGTATAATTGATGACGAAATTTGTCGTGAGGCCTCAAAACAGGAAATAGTAAGACGATATTATGAAGCAATGTGCTCTTTTGTTAAAGGCAAATGGGGAATAGAGGTAGCAAATAAGCTTGAGTATATTATGGAAGGCGCTAAAATATCTGTGGATATGAGAAAAACTATTAAAGCCGCTATGACTATAGAGGAAGAGATAGAGCAGCCTGCAGCAGCAATTGAGCTTAAAGATGGAACAATTATAACGGGAAGAACCTCACAGTTATTAGGGGCTTCATCGGCTATGATGCTTAACGCACTAAAACATTTGGCAGGGCTTGATGATGATTTACATATGCTTCCAAGAACTGTAATAGAGCCAATACAAAATTTAAAAACAAAGCATATGGGTAATAAAAACCCAAGACTTCATACAGATGAAATTTTGATTGCACTTGCAATTAGTGCCGCAACTGATGAGAAAGCAAAGTTGGCACTAGATAAACTTAGCGAGCTTGACGGATGCGATGTGCATTCAAGTGTTATATTATCGCAAGTTGATGAAAAAATGTTTAGAAGACTTGGAGTTAATTTAACATGTGAAGCAAAGTATCAATCAGCAAAGCTGTATCATGCGTAAAAATATATTTTAGTAAGGGCGGTCTTTTGTGACCGCCCATTTCATTTTTACAAAAGCTATAAAACAAATTTTGACACGAAAAAGGGAGGGCATAAAGCCCTCCCTTTAAATTTGCAATTTATGTATAAATTACGCTTTGTTTTTTGCTGCACCAATAATAAATAGTACAGGCATAATTGCTCCTGTGAATAGTGATACCCAGTTAATTGGCATTTCACCAACTAAAGCAACATATACTTCATTTGATGATACTATCATAGGTAGTACTACAGCACTAATTATGCCAAGAAGTAATACTATGATACCAAAAATCATACATACCATAGCTTTTTCTGGTTTCTTTGAAAATGCAACACCTAAAATACCTGTTACAAGTTGTAAAGCAGAAGCCACAAAAGCTACGATAGTAAGCATATTAAGTAGACCTGTTAGACCGCCGTCTTCAGTCCCGCTTAATAGCGCTGATACAGCTATTGATGCAGCTGCACTGATACCGCTAATGATAATACTGATACCGCCAAATACTATCATCAAAATTCCTACAACCTTTAAAAAGCCCGCACCTGATGGTTTGTTTTGTTCCATGTTAAAATCCTCCTATAAAAAATATATGTGTTAAAACACATGTGTAATGATAGCATATTTGTCGATTTTAGTCAATATTAAGCAGTGAAAAAATGAACAAATTTTTAATAAATTTGACGAAATTATAAATAAAAAGAAAGACTCCCGACAAAAAGTGTCGAGAGTCGAGAGAATTAGCTAGTTTCTTCATCCGATAATGGATTTAACAAGCCGTCAAATTCGTTCATAACCTGCGTATAAGTATCCATAGTAATCTGTGGCATACCTTCGCCTGTTTTTGTGTCTAGTCCTGCGGATTCAAAGCCTTTTATTACAGCATCTTGCATTAGTTTTAGTGTTTCTTTATTGTCACCAGCAATACTTGTTGCCATGAGCATTATTCTTTCTGATACGGCTTCTATAGAATATGCTCCACCTTCTGAAATATCGGCTAAAGCACCTTCAGGAGTCGTTGACGGCGTTGGAAGTGCTGCTTCTAAGCTTCCAAAAATTTCAATGAGTAAGTCCGAAGATTTTTCATCAATTTGAAATGCGCCATGCATAACAGTGTTATATTCAGTTTGGTTTGTTGCATACTGCATAACGGTGTCTTTTACCATGTTTGATAAAGATTCCATTCTTTGCCTTTGAATTTCTTCAACTTGCTCTGTTGTAAGTTTCTTTGGCGGTTCATATGTAACACTCTCGCTAATTGCTCCCTGTTTTTCAAAAGCATCAACTCTTTGCACCGGTTCTACAGGGGCAGCACGGTCTTTACCCGGCTTATAATCAATTTCTGTGCCTACTTTTGTGGTGGTATTTATAACCGTGTTTTGAACATTAGAAATTAACATAACATCATCTCCTTTATATTAAAGTTATAGCCTTATATATAAGCTCTTATATTATTTATGCTACAAATTTTAAAATTATCAATAGCATATAAATATTTTATGTAAGGGCAAAATAAAGTCCAATTAATAGCTGTGCCGATATATAAGTAAGCATAACAACAAAATCACCTAAAGCTGTTTTTTTAATAAACATAGAGCGTGCTAAAACATAGTCAGAGCAAAGAAAAAGTACACTTCCACATACAAGTATCACAGCAGCGACTGTGAAATTTTGAAATAATAGATTTATTGAAAAAAAGTTAATTCCAACAAGGCTTAAAAGATAAGTTGTCACGGGAATTTTCATTATTTTCGGAACATGCCTATGTAAAGAAAAGAAAACAAACATCATTACAGTGCACAAAATAACTGCGCTTACTATAACTATAAATACATCATATGTAAAAACCAGCTGTGAAACGGCTACCATGTAAAGTATATGTCCAATTAAAAATGAGCTCAACCCAAGTAAAAACATATGATCTTTTTCTGATAATAAAAATAAATCTCCAAGCCAACCAAATATTAACCCTAAATAAATAATAATTGGTATATCAGGGTTTATTAAATAGCATAAAAGAATTATGGACGGTACTAAAAACACTTTTGAAATACCAGCAAGTTTATTTTTTTGAAAAATATGCCCAAAAAGATTTATACATGATGAACATAATAAAATTATGATAACAATTATAAGCGAAAAGTGCATAATAACCTCCATTATGTTGAGATATTGTATTTTGATTATTATAAGTTAAATTAACAAATATTTCAACAATATTTATAATTAATTTACAAAATGGCACAAAAAAGCATCAAAACAAAAGTTTTGATGCTTTTTATGGTGGAGATAAGCGGGAGCGAACCGCTGACCTCTACACTGCCAGTGTAGCGCTCTCCCAGCTGAGCTATACCCCCATATTAAATTTGACGCACGACTATTTTATCAAAATACCATTAACTTGTCAAGGGGTATTAATTTGTTTTTGTTAGTCCATTCTAATTAACCCTTGACAATCTTAGCAATATAATAGTATAATCAATTTGCGAATAATTCGCATTTTGAAAAAATACTGCACAGCTGCAGTTTTTGAAAGGAATTTTAAATTGGAAATTATATGTAAAAATTTATCCATGGGATATAACAACACTCCTCTTCATAAAAACATCAATTTCACAATTCCGACAGGATCTTATGTTTGTGTTGTCGGGGAAAATGGTGTTGGTAAAAGTACGCTTATTAAAACTATGCTAGGATTGCTGCCACCCATAGAGGGGTCAATTAGCATGGGAGGAAATCAGTCTAAAATTGATATAGGCTATTTGCCTCAACAGACGCAAGTGCAAAGAGATTTTCCAGCTTCCGTTTTTGAAGTGGTGCTTTCGGGTTGCCTTAACAAGATTGGTTTACGTCCCTTTTATAATAAGGCTGAAAAAAAACTTGCAAGGGATATGATAGAAAAGCTTAAAATTACAAATTTAACTAAAAAAAGCTATAGTGAGCTTTCAGGTGGGCAGCAGCAAAGAGTTTTGCTTGCAAGGGCGCTTTGTGCGACAACTAAAGCATTGCTTTTAGATGAACCAACCTCAGGTTTAGATGTAGAAACTACGAATGATTTTTATAAGCTAATTAAATCCTTAAACAATGAAGGGATTACAATAATTATGATTACACATAATTTGAATGAAGCTATCCAAGATGCAAACTTGATTTTGCGTTTAAATGATAGCGGTGTAAATTGCATGACAGTTGATGAGTATGAGGGAGGGGTAAGTAATGATTGAAACACTAATTAAGTACCTATCTTACGAATTTGTAATTTTTGCTCTTATAGTAGGAATATTAATTGCATTTTGTTCCTCACTTTTAGGTGCAACCTTAGTTTTAAAAAGACTTTCATACATAGGCGACGGACTTTCTCACATAGCTTTTGGTGCGATAGCTATTGCATCTGTTTTAGATCTTACAAATCAAGAAGCATTGGTTTTTCCTGTAACGGCAATAAGTGCTGTTATTTTGTTAAGAATTGGCCAAAATACCAAGATAAATGGAGATGCCGCCATAACTATTATGTCGGTTGGCTCACTTGCTTTGGGTTATTTACTGATGAATGTTTTTTCAGTATCAACTAATTTGGCAGGCGATGTTTGTACAACTTTGTTTGGTTCAACGTCAATATTAACGCTTACAAGTTCAGATGTAATAATTAGTTTAGTTTTATCAATTTTGGTTATAATTATATTTCTATTATTTTATAATAAAATATTTTCTGTTACATTTGATGAGAACTTTGCAAAAGCTACTGGAATTAAGGCAGATATCTACAATTTGATAATAGCGATTACCATTGCAGCGGTTATAGTGGTTGCAATGAATCTTGTAGGCTCACTTTTAATAAGCGCATTAGTAGTATTTCCAGCTCTTTCTTCAATGCGAGTTTTCAAAAATTTTAAATCCGTTATAATTTCATCATCAATTATATCTGTGCTTTGTGCGTTTTTTGGTATTATTTTGTCAATTCTTTACGGAACTCCTGTAGGAAGTACAATAGTTGTTATAAACTTAGTTGTCTTTATAGCTTTTTGGTTGATTTCGGGTATTAAGAAAAAGGTTTAGTAATGAATATTTAATTTTTAAAAGCAGTAAATTTTCAAATTTACTGCTTTTTGCATATTGTTTTTTGTGTAAAATGATAATTTTATTAAATGTTATTGAAAAATTTAAATTAATATAGTATAATCTAATAAATTCTTATGGAAAAAATTGACATTTAAAGGAGATGGTTAAATTGGTAAAATAGCAAAGTTAACAATAGTCTTTGTGCTAATAGCGTTATATGCTATTTCGGTAAGTGCAAATGCTATTGTGCCTGAATTTTCGGTGGATTTTTCAAAGGAGAGTTATGAAAGAGGAGAGAAACTTGTAGTGGAGCTTAGTACACAGGAA
>CAYJJB010000072.1:0-9586 GCA_964370405.1 uncultured Eubacteriales bacterium
GCGGCAGGAGTTGACCCAAACACAGTAGAAACAGTCGACTACAAATTCTTGCTAGATGTTTATAACAAAGCAAAAGACAGCGGAAAGTTTCCCGATTTAGAAGGCATTGGACAAAACGCCAGCGAGGGCAAGGCTTTGCTTTATAGATATGAAGTGACGAGTGCATTTAACGGCAAAGACATGACAGCAAGTTTCACGTCTTCCGAGTTTACCCAGTACCTAGAGATTACAAAACAGCATGATTCTCCATACGCTTTTGGCGGTTTTTCAGGGCCTATTTATGATGGTTCGCAGGCATTTTTAGAAGATGGCTATTTTGTGCAAAGCATTGTAGGTTTAAGCTATGGCACGGGAGAGTTTCTAATAAGCGAGCTTGACGGAATAACGAAGCCCATACCTGTTGTGACATCAAGCGGAGAGCTTCTAATTACTCCGGGATATAACATGAGCATACCGACAAATGCAAAAAACCCGGCACTTGCTTGGGAATTCATTAAATACTGCATATACGAAAGCGAAGAAATGCCCGACGGACTAGATATAGCGTCGCAAGGCAAATGGAGCGGTAACAGGTTTGAATCTGATATGCCTGTCAATAAAAATAATATGGAAAGAATTGTAAGTTCGCATTTGACAGAATTCACAGAAGAAGAAAAAGATAAATTAATTTCACTTTACAAAACTTCCTTATCCCTACCGATAGTAATGAGAAACTTAAACGCATATTTACCTGTATACGACATACTAACAGAGTACTACGAAACAGACGGAATGTACACGGCGGAAGAAGCCGCAAAGAGCATACAGGAGAGGGTTGAAGTTTACCTTAGTGAGATAGAGTAAGTAATAGTTTAAAATGCAGATCATTTCACCACAATCCCCATTCATTAATAGGAGGCTAACATGAATTACCAGATACCAGAGGGTTTTATATATGACCATAATAGTGGGCTGTACTATAAAGACGAAATTGTTACAGGACATGATAATCGCCCTGTACGCCTTGTAACTTGGTACGACCCTAACACAGGACAGTTTAACCCTGTTTATTACGAAATCAAAGAAGAGGCACCACCTGTAAAACCTCAAAACACTGTGTCTAAAAAGAGTGGTAATGGCAAAACTATTGCCTTAATAGTTTCATCTATCTGTCTAATCGCTTTAGTAACTGTGGGCGTAGTAGGTTTTCAAATGGGCTGGTTTAACACATTTTTAAGCGGTGAAAACACGGCTGTGCTCCCAGAAAACATTCCTAATATGTTGCAGCCCAACAACACCTCACCGAGTGAAAATTTTGAAGAAGAACTCCCGCCTTCATCGTCAGAGGAAGATCGTATAGAAGCAAATGTTTCAGAACTTGAAGTTATTATGCTTGTTGGAGATTTTCCGCCGTATAATACAGGTTCTGACGGAGCTGATACAGAATTTATAAGCGCCCTTGGTGAACTTTTAGATATTGACATCACCACAACGCGAGTCGAATTTGATTATGATACACAATTTTGGGCAAATAACATAGCAGGAATTGACACTATAATGATACCTGGCTATTACATTTCCGAAGAGGATGCAAATTATTCCATACCCTATTTCACGTATGAGCACTATGTTATTTCAACCAGTAGTATACAAAACCTTGAGGATTTAGCCGGACTTAGAATAGGTGTACAAATGGACAGTCCTAGCTATGGTGTCGCATATATTGCAACTTTAAGCCCTGCTGAATATGAATTTAGTGTCGCACATTCAAATGCCTTATATGGCACTGGCGCCCAAATCATGTCTTACGACACAGCAGAAATGGCCATCAAAGCTTTAGAAAGTGGCGATGTAGACGTTGTTTTAACAAATCAAGTCTTCGCTAGTCAAGAACCCTCGGGAATTAGCGCCTTACCGCTTTTATATCAAGGTGATAATGTTCAAAGACATGAAAACTTTATTGCAGTCCCAAAACACAATGAAGAATTACTTGAAGCGATAAACTCTGCAATAGAAATTCTGGAGAACAGCGGCCAAATTGACGAGTGGATACTGGAATTTTCTTAAAATGCACCACATTTTTTCACTAATTTAAAAGGAGGTTTATTATGGAAGAGAAAAAGAGTAAGCGATTTATATTTTTATTAATTGGCATAGTATTTTTTGTATTTACAGCCATATGTACAATGTATTCTATAAGCATTTATCCCGACAGTTTGGTAAAGGTAGAGGTTGTTTCCGCCCAAAATGTTCAGGCTTTTGGCAATTCACAAGCTTTTGAAGTGCCAAAAACTGCCATAATACCTGACCCCAACGACCCAAATTTGGTAAAATTTTTAGTGGTAGAGCAAAGAGAATCTGCTTGGGGCTACAAATATTTTCTACAAGAAAAGATTGCAGTTTATAATGCAGAAAATATGCTAAATGATGATTTATACATCAAGGTATCTCCGCTTGGTGATGAAAACGAAGAACCAATAGTAGAAAGCTATTTACCAGAGTATTTCCCAGGACTTGAAGTGACACTATCATTTGCAAATTAATAAAGGAAGGAAAGTTTAAAATGACAAGTAATGATATAATTTTTTTGTTTTATGCGTTAAAAACAAAAAAATTATTGTGGAACGTCGGGGAATACATTGACACCAGCCCATTAAAATGGGAGCTAGATTGTTATCATGTTAAATAAGCGTAAGCTGTACAAAATAAAACTGTCGATATCAAAAATGATATCGACAGTAGCTTTTTATTCTCAGTTCTTAAGGCATTTCCTTTGCCCACTCAAATCCTTTTTTTGCAATAATAACTGCAAATATTTCATTTATTATCGCTGCTGCAGCTATAGTACCTTGCACAATTACCGCTGACTCATTATCAAAACCTTGCATAGAGCTCACCGCCATTCCAGTAAACACAAGCGACACACCTGAATGAGGCAGTAGTGCAAAACCTAAGTACTTTTTAACTGTAGGCTCAGCCTTACTAAGTTTTGCCCCTGCATATGTGCTAAAATATTTACCGCATGCACGTGAAATTATATATACCGCTGTAAGCACTCCTGCTCCAAAAATAAGTCTATAATCAAGCGGTGCTGCTAGGTTTAGTATCATTATAATAAATCCTATACCTGTGAATTTTGACAAAGAACCTGCAATTTTTGCAATTTTTTCTTCCCCTACCCTATTTGCTACCGTTGTAAATAGAGCCATACCAACTATCATGTAATTTGTAGCTTTTTGTCCCAAAATAAACGTATCGTACGAAAAGCAAGTTAAAAATGTTATAATCACTGTAAAAATACTTAATAAGAGTATAGCATTTTTACTAAGCTCTTTTTTAAAGAAAATTGACACTACAAACCCTATTACAACGCCTATGATTATAGGCACAATAACATCAAGTGCAATTACCGTAAGTATTGAACCGCCACCGTCTGACCCCATTGCCGCAACATATGAATTTATTGAGAAAAAGACAAATATCGCTACCACATCATCTAAAATTGCAAGTGGTATAAGAGTATTTGTAACAGGCCCTTTTGTCTTAAATTCGTTTACTATTGACAGTGCAGGCGCTGGTGCTGTTGCAAGTGCAATTCCACCAAATACTATTCCTACATATATAGGCACTCCCATAAAGTAAAATAAAGTCATAAATACGGCACTTACCACTATAAATGTTCCCAATGCTTCAAACAAGGTTATGGTTATAATTTGTTTGCCGTATTTTCTAATTTTTCTTATAATTAAATCTTTTGCAAACATAATGCCCACAGAACATTCTAAAAGTTTTGACAATATGTAGTACCACTGCGACTGTAATATGTCACTGCTCATTAAACCTACTGCATATGGTCCTAAGACTATTCCTGTTACAAGCCAACCTAAAATTGCTGGAAGTTTCAGTTTTGCAACAAGCTTTCCAACTATCATTGCAATAACAACTGTTGCCACCACTCTAAGTACTGATATCGCTACATCCATCTCATCACCCTTTAATAACTTCCACTATATTTTTTGCAACCACTATGGCAGGTGCTCCTCCATTTATAACTATATCTGCAGCCGCTTTATAAAGCGGATATCTTTTTTTATGCAGCTGTGCAATAAATTCACGTCTATCATCTCTTTGCAGCAGTGGCCTTCTTCTATCATTTTTAAGTCTTTCTTGAAGTGCTGAAAGTGGTGCGTCAATAAAAATTATCTTAATTCCATTTTTGTGAAAAGCTTCAACATTTTTGGGGTTTAACACCGTGCCTCCACCTGTTGCAATTATACTATCGCCCGCTAGTGAAAGCTCTTCTATCACAAGCGTTTCAAGCTCTCTAAAATGCTCTTCACCAAAAACATCAAAAATTTCTTTTACGCTCATACCTTTTTTTTCTTCAATATATATGTCCATATCGACAAATTTTTTTCCCGTCAGCCTAGCAATGCGTCTACCAACTCCGGTTTTTCCACACCCCATGAACCCACATAATGCAATAGTACCCATTTTAATCCCCTCGACCACTTAAATTTCCCTATCTTTTAAAAACTTTTAAAAAAAAAATCAATTTTGTATTGACAAATAAAACTATAATAAATACAATGTAAAAAAGACAAGTTGCATAATGTGAATTGTATCATATAATTATATACTTGTCTACAACTTGCTATTTACTTAATTTAGCTAATCAATTAAAGGAGGACATCACTATGATATTCGAAAAACTTAAATCAATTCTTAGCGACCAATTTGACGTAGAGGAAGATTCAATAACAATGGAAACTACTCTAACTGAAGATTTAGGTGCAGACTCACTTGACGTTGTTGACTTACTTATGTCTATTGAAGACGAGTTTGAAGTTGAAATTCCTGATACAGAAGTTGAAGGCATTAAAACTGTCGGCGCTATCGTTTCATACATTGAAGATCACCAATAATAACATGTATACCTCCGCCTCGAAAACGAGGCGGTTTTTTTATTTATTCACAGCTTGCAATAAAACCATTTTAAGTATATAATATTTACATTATTTATGAAGGGATTTGAAATTATGGCAAACCAAAAAAAGATGGTTAATGACATTACATCTATGGATGTAGATTTTGCACAGTGGTATACCGATGTCGTAAAAAAAGCACAGCTTATGGATTACTCGGGCGTTAAAGGTTCTATGATACTACAACCTTATGGCTATGCAATTTGGGAAAATATTCAAAAAGATTTGGATAAAAGATTTAAAAAAACAGGGCATGAAAACGTTTATATGCCAATGCTTATACCGGAAAGTCTGCTTCAAAAAGAAAAAGACCACGTAGAAGGGTTTGCACCTGAAGTTGCTTGGGTTACTCAGGGCGGAGATGAAAAACTTTCTGAAAGACTTTGCATTAGACCTACTAGTGAAGTTTTATTTTGTGATCATTATCAAAGAATAATTCAGTCTTATAGGGATTTACCTAAACTTTATAATCAGTGGTGCTCTGTTATGCGCTGGGAAAAAACCACAAGACCATTTCTTCGTTCTTCTGAATTTTTATGGCAAGAGGGTCACACTATGCACGAAACTAAAGAAGAAGCAGAAGAAGAAACTTTAAAAATTCTTGATATATACAGAGATTTTTATTCTGAAACTTTGGCCATTCCTGCAGTTACAGGTAGAAAAACAGAAAAAGAAAAATTTGCAGGCGCTGTTGCAACCTATACCATTGAACCCATGATGCACAATGGTGTGGCGCTTCAAGGAGGCACTACTCACTACTTTGGCGACGGCTTTTCAAAAAGCTTTAACATAACTTTTACAGGTAGAGATAATAAACAAGCATACCCACACCAAACCTCTTGGGGTGTGTCTACAAGAATGATAGGTGCTGTAATCATGGTGCACGGTGATGATAACGGTCTTGTAATGCCACCAAGGCTCGCACCAATTCAAGTAGTTATACTTCCTATAGCACAACACAAAGATGGCGTGTTAGATAACTGCAGAGCTTTGTATGAGCGTTTAGGCGAAAAGTTCAGAATGAAACTTGACGACTCTGACAACTCACCAGGTTGGAAGTTTAGCCAATACGAAATGATAGGTGTACCGTTAAGACTTGAAATGGGTCCAAAGGATATAGAAAAAGGACAATGTGTACTTGTAAGACGTGATACAAGAGAAAAGCATTTTGTATCCCTTGATAATATTGAAGAAGAAATTCAAACTTTACTTGATGCAATACACGATGCAATGTACCAAAGAGCACTTAACAATTTAAAAGAAAAAACATTTGTTGCAACAAATTTTGAAGAATTTTTAGACACGGCAGAAAACAAACCTGGCTTTATTAAAGCTATGTGGTGTGGCGACAGTGCTTGTGAAGAAAAATTAAAAGATGCCACAGGCGGAGTTAAGTCAAGGTGTATTCCTTTTGAGGAAGAAAATTTATCTGATACCTGTGTATGCTGTGGTAAACCTGCAAAGCATATGCTTTATTGGGGCAAACAATATTAATAGTTGAGAGTTGATAGTGTAGAGTTGAAAGCTAAAGTTCATGCCTTCGGCATGTTAGGATTAAAAATGAAGTCAATGGGCTACATTTCTCATTCATTGTCAACTATTCACTGTCAACTATAAAAATTTGTATAGAAACATACAATAAACAAATAGTCTTTTACTATTAATTACAATTTAACACTTTGTTATCAATTTTTTACTAAAAAACACTTTACAAGTCACTTTATTTGTTATAAAATGACACTATAGATTGCGGACAACACTTATTATGAGGTGTGAAAATTTTTCCGCACAAAATAAAGGAGGACAATTCCAATGGCAAACGTAAGAGTAGGTTTTATCGGATGCGGCGGTATCGCTAACGGTAAACATTTCCCAGGCATGGCAGTTCAAGAAGGTATAGATATGGTAGCATTCTGCGACCTTATCATAGAAAGAGCAGAAAAAGCTGCTAAAGAATATGGTACAGAAGATGCAAAAGTTTATGAGGATTACAAAGAGCTACTAGCTGATCCTACAATTGATGCAGTTCACGTTTTAACACCAAACGTTGCTCACAGTGAAATTACTGTTGCTGCTTTAGAAGCTGGCAAACACGTTCTTTGTGAAAAACCAATGGCTGCTACTGTTGAAGATGCAGAAAGAATGGTTGCTGCAAGAGATAAAACAGGTAAAATGCTAACTATCGGTTACCAATACCGTCACTTCCCAGTAAACAAAGTTGCTAAAAAAGTTATGGAAGAAGGCTGGGTAGGCGATGCATACTATGCAGAAGCTACTTATCTTCGTCGTCGTGGTGTTCCAACATGGGGCGTATTCACAGACAAATCAAAACAAGGTGGCGGACCACTAATCGATATCGGTACTCATGCTCTTGATTTAACACTATGGCTAATGGACAACTATGAAGTTGACTATGTTGTAGGTACTTCTTTTGAAAAACTAGGTACATTACTAAATCCAAACGAGCAAGGCCAAACAGGACCTATGGGACAACAAGTAAGCTGGGATAACAAAACTTTCGAAGTTGAAGATTCAGCAGTTGGCCAAATCAAAATGAAAAACGGCGCAGTTATTAACCTACGTGCTTCATGGGCTATCAATGCTCCTGATAACATTGCTAATAACGAAGCTTCAGCTATGATCTGCGGAACAAAAGGCGGACTTGATACACTAGAAAATCAAGCAAGACTTGTTCACGTTGTAGGCGAGCAATCATCAACAACTATGGTTGGTAAAAAAATCAGCCCATACATCCCTGGTTTCACAGCAGGACCTGCTCCAAAATCAGAAGAAGCTACTATCTGGGCAAATGCTCTTAAAGGCGAAGGCGAACTATTCGTTACAGCTGATCAATCACTAGTAGTTACAAAAATTCTTGACGCTATTTACAAATCATCAGAGTCAGGCAAACCTGTATACTTCTAATCTGAAAGGTTAATAGGTGTTAAAATGAATAACTTAGGTGTTCAACTATTTTCCTATACATCAGATTGCGACTTAAATTTACTTGAAAGAGTAAAAGTAAGTGGTGAAATCGGCTTTAATTTAGTAGAGCTTGCAGGCGGTTATGATGACCTTCCTGTAGAAGACTTTAAAAAAGCATTAGCCGATGCAGGTGTAAAAGCTCTTTCTGCTCATGTTGGTTTAGATAAACTTGACGAGCAGCTTCCATATCTTGCAGAACTTGGCGTTAAGTACATGATAGTACCTATGGCTAAATTTAACTGCAAAGCGGAAGCTTTAGAGCTTGCACAAGACCTTAATACTTTTGGTAAAAAAGCTGCAGCTTTTGGCATTAAAACAGGTTACCACAATCA
Organism: uncultured Eubacteriales bacterium; assembly: GCA_964370405.1. Classification (GTDB taxonomy): domain Bacteria; phylum Bacillota; class Clostridia; order Oscillospirales; family Acutalibacteraceae; genus SIG603. Next base: position 8,282 of record CAYJJB010000072.1, read on the forward strand.
CACAGAAGAATTTTTTGTGGATGAGGGTAAATATCTTATGGACTGGTTAATTGAAAACACAGACCCAGAGACTGTTGTTATTGAGCTTGACTGTGGTTGGGTAAGTGCCGCTGGAGTTGATCCTGTTGAGTACATTAACCGTCACAAAGGCAGAATTGCTGCAATTCACATTAAAGAAAACGGTGCTGTAACAGGCGTTGACGGTAAACCGCAGTCACGTCATGATGACACACCAAAATACAATATAACAAAAGACGAAAACGGAAACCCTATTTTCCCACCAGAGCTAATTGCAATGTGGGAAGAGCATCAAAAACTAAACGTGCCACAAGGTACTGGTATAGTTGACTGGAAAGCTGTTAAAGCTGCCGCAGATGCACAGTGGGACGGAGAAGTCATTTATGTTGTAGAGCGTGAAGGAAGCTATAATGAACCAAAAGACAGAGTAGCTTGTCTAAAAGACGATATTAAATGGATTAAAGAAAATCTTTAATTAAACTTAAAACCTCTCACAACTTGATTTGTGAGAGGTTTTTTAATAAAAGGAGAAAATTATGAGTAAACTTAATATTTTATGGACAAATGATAATCTTGACACTGCACATAATATGGTACTAATGTACTCACTTAACGCAAAAATTAATAAGTGGTGGGACGAAATTCAGCTTATAATTTGGGGCGCTACTGCAAAGCTTGTTGCAACAGACACTAAAATTCAAGAAAAATTAAAGCTTTGCATGGAAGCAGGAGTTGATGTAAAAGCCTGCATTGCCTGTGCTGTAAACCTTGGTGTAAAAGAAGATTTAGAAAAACTTGGCATAGATGTAAAACCCATGGGTCTCCCCCTTACTGAGATTTTGAAAGAAGACGAAAAACTTATCACAATTTGACCAAAAAAACCAAGCTACACCCAAAAGTGTCGGCTTGGTTTTTTTTATAATCACTTACAAAGTCTATCACAGATCTCTCTTTGTAATCATCTTGTTTTCAAACATGCACTCATCAAGGTGGTGCAGATAATCCATTATATTAGGATATTCGCCCTCTTCATATTGAGCATATCCAACAGCAACACCCGACATACTGTTATTATCAAAGGTTTTTACTTTTTCTTGAATCGTAAGCAGTCTTTGCTCTAATGTGTTAAACGGAACATTATATAATATCGCCGAGAATTCATCTCCTCCCACACGATAGCACTCGCCATATTCGCCTATATACTTTTGTGCCAACTGTGCAAAGCAAATTAAATAATTATCGCCTGTTTGATGTCCCATATTATCATTAAAATACTTCAAATTATTT
>CAYJJB010000073.1:0-4786 GCA_964370405.1 uncultured Eubacteriales bacterium
GCTGTGCATATAAAGATTCATTTGCAGCATTCCAAGCAAGAGTAATTGCGGTTTCCTCCGAAGCGAACATTTGCAGTTCTTCTGCGGCTGCAATATTAGGGTTATGACTTAATGAGCCATTTTCAACCATGTCCTGCAATAAAGTTAAGCCTTTTATGCCAAGCTCGTTATTAATTGTATAAGCATTGTGGTCTTCATTCGTGAAAGATGCTCCATAGAAATTAGTAACTAAGGCCCTGGTACCTTGGTCGCCCCCTTGACCTCCTGTGTAAACCACACCGGGAAATTTAATTAGATTGCTATCTCGAATAGTTTCCATAGCGGCAATAAAATCATCGGTTGTCCAAGTTCTGCTTTCCTCATCAATATATTGCAAGGCACCTGACTGCTCAAAAACTTCATAGTTAATTGCCATAACATGAGCCGTCATTACTAATGGATATTGATAAAACGCACCATCAGGAGCCTGGCAGGCATTTACAACTTCTTCTGATATTTCAGAAATGTTAGCAGTGGTTTCTTCATCCCACATATCGCTTAAATCAATCATAAGACCCCTAGCACCCCAGTTTGCTACTAAACGCTCAGGACCCTCTAACACAATGTCCGGAGCCTCTCTTTGTTCAATAGCTTCTTCAATTATGGCATCACCTGTTTGGAAATCAAGCATCTTTACATTAACTGTGATATGAGGATATAATTTATTAAATTCTTCAACAAAACCCTTAACTACATCTTCGTTTCCAAAATCGCCTATAGGGAAGGTCCAAAAGTCAATTTCAACATCGTCGGTTTGTGCAGTATCAGTGTCTGATATAGGTGGTTCAGATTTTTGATTAGAGGTGTATATATTATCATCATTTGTTACACAGGCGGTGATTAACATCAGCAGTGAAACACAAAGAGAAAATGCAAAAAATCTCTTTAACATAATGAACGCTCCTCTCAAAAATTCTTCTTAGATTTTATATAAATTTGTTCGTTAAAATAATTATACTCCCACTTATTTATAAAGTCAATAATGTTCTAAATTTGCTCATTTTATAAACGATTAAGCAGTAAATAAACCCTATACAAATATATGATTTCTACAAAGTTTTCTATTGTACAATACGACTAAAAGAGTATAGTCAATGGAATTGAAAAATCAAAAACAGCTTAAACTAAATGTTTAAGCTGCTCAGCGTGTGCAAAAAAGTCCTACTTTTTTGCACACGCTGTCGGACTGACCAAAAATCTGCAAGACAAGGAACAAATACTCTAAAATGACCGAGTAATACGAGGGTATGTGAGGGAAATTTTAGGGTGTTTGTGACGCAGGAAGCAAAAAAACGAGCCATGCTTGAACTCTTTTTTTGCGTTTGCGGGTTTTTCGACAATCAAAAACAGCTTAAACTAAATGTTTAAGCTGTTTTTTAGTGGTTGCGGGGGCTGGACTTGAACCAACGACCTTCGGGTTATGAGCCCGACGAGCTACCAACTGCTCCACCCCGCGATATTTAATTTTTCTCTCTAACGCTTTTATATTATACTATAAAGAAATTAAAATTGCAAGACTTTTTTACAATTATTTAAAATGTTTTTTACTTTTGCTTTAGTTTTGCCATTTTAAATTCATATTTTATGCGGTGAAATGTGGTTAAACAAAGTTTTGTAACAAATACTAAATTATAGTAAAATCGGCGCTTTTTTTGGTTTAAATAATAATTTTCTTGTAATTTTTACCATAAAGTGATATAATGCACTAAATATATAGGTGCAAGTAAATTCGCAATTTTAAAATTAGGAGTGATTAGTTTGGCTACAAACAAAAGGTCACAGTTTCATAATAAATTATGGATACGCAGGGCAATGCTTATTGCTTTTTTTGACTTGATTTGTGTGTTTATGTCTTTTTTTGCCGCACTTTGGATAAGATTTGACTTTATGTTTGAAGCGGTTGTCACAGGATATTTAAATGATTACTTGTGGACAGCTTCGCTTTATTCTATAAGCACAATAGTGGTGTTTTATTTTTTCAGTTTGTATAACAGCGTCTGGCGGTTTGTCAGTGAGTCGGAACTCATACGAGAAATGGCTGCCTTTACAATACTGTTTTTTGTTTTTATCATTCAAGCGCTTATTTTAGGCGTTAGCCTGCCTCGGTCTTACTATGTAATGGGCACAGGCCTTAGCTTTTTGTCTACTCTGGGTATACGATTTAGCTATAGAGTTCTTAGAAATTTGCAATTTGGTGCAATGCGCAGAAGTAGCACAGCAACAAAAGAAAACATTATGATTATAGGCGGAGGACATGCCGGAAAAACTTTAATGCACGACATTATTTCATCATCAAGAACTAATACAAAAATTAAATGTATTATAGATGATGAGCCAAACAAGATTGGCCGTATACTTTATGGGGTTAAAATTGTTGGCGACAGAACTTGTATTAAAGAAATGGTGAAAAAGCATTCTATAACAAAAATTATATTTGCAATTCCCAATATTTCCCCAAAAGAGAAAAAGAAAATACTAAATATTTGCAGTAAAACAGGCTGTAAGGTGCAAACTTTGCCTGCACTTAACCAAATTATTTCAGGCGATGTTAGCATAGCACAGCTTAGAAGTGTTGAAATTATGGACCTTCTTGGACGGGACGAAATTGATGTAAATGTTGAGGAAATTTTGGCGCATATTAATTCTAAAGTGGTAATGGTTACAGGTGGCGGTGGCTCAATTGGAAGCGAGCTTTGTAGGCAAATTGCAAAAAGTAACCCAAAAACGCTAGTAATTTTTGATATTTATGAAAATAATCTTTATGACATCCAACTAGAGCTTCAAAAAAAATATCCAAAACTTAATTTGGTTGCACTTGTAGGCTCTGTTAGAAACACTGCAAGAATTGAATATATTTTAAAAACCTATAAACCAGACATGGTTTTCCATGCAGCAGCACACAAACATGTTCCTTTAATGGAAGCAAGTCCGAATGAGCCTATAAAAAATAATGTTTTTGGCACGTTAAAAATGGGAACCCTTTCTATGAAACATGGTGTAAAAAACTTTATTTTGATATCAACTGATAAAGCTGTTAATCCCACAAATATAATGGGTGCATCAAAAAGACTTTGCGAAATGGTGGTGCAAATGCTAAGTCGCAAGTCCTCAAACACCATTTTTACAGCAGTTAGATTTGGAAATGTTTTAGGAAGTAACGGCAGCGTTATTCCTGTTTTTAAAAAGCAAATTGAGCAAGGCGGACCTGTTACGGTAACTCACCCTGATATAATTAGGTTCTTTATGACTATACCTGAGGCGGTGTCTTTGGTGCTTCAATCAAGTTATTATGCGAAAAATGGTGAAATTATGGTGCTTGACATGGGCGAGCCTGTAAAAATAGCGGATATGGCAAAAAATCTTATAAAACTTTCTGGGTATGAGCCTGATGTTGATATAAAAATTGAATACACAGGACTAAGACCTGGTGAAAAACTTTATGAAGAGTTGTTAATTGCTGAAGAAGGGCTTAAAAAAACCGCAAATAACATGATTTTTGTGGCAAAACCCATAGATATGGACGACGAGCTTTTTGAAGAGCAACTTGAAGTGTTGGAAAAAGCCTATGAAGAGGAAAGTTTGTGCATGAAAAAAATAGTAAGCGGAATTGTAACAACTTATAAACCTGATTTAATTTAAAAAATATTTAAATTTTCACTTTAATTTTTGTTTGAGTTATGATATTATTATTTTAATAAAAAACTTATAAGAAGGAGCGGTAGTTTATGGATAAAATGATTTATAAAGCATCTTGTTTTTTAAAAAAAATGGATCTTACCGATTTAGCACTTTTTAAAATTTGCGTTTGTGCCTTCGGTATACTTTTGGGAACTTCGGTTAAAAGGAAAAAAGCTGTGGGCATGATGGCGTTTATAGCTTTTGTGGTTTCGTTAATTCCTCTTTGTCAAAAATTTTTTGCGCTTGAAAAATCAGCAGTGAAAAAAGCAGAGATAAACGAGGATTTTGATGTAATGGACTAAAATGAATTATGGAGCTGTCACAAAATAATGACGGCTCCATTTTTAAGTTAAGGAGGTAATTATGCTTTTTGATAATGAAGTGCAAATACAAAGAGCAATTTTAGTGTCGGTAGACACGGGCGATTTTGATGCTCAAAGTTCTATGGAAGAATTATGGGAGCTTACAAAAAGTAGCGGAACTTTGCCGGTTGCAACCAAAATTCAAAAAAGACCTGCGCCAAAAACCGCAACATGTGTAGGAAGCGGCATGGTAATAGAGCTTTCTCAGTTTTGTGAAAATGAAGATATAGATATAGTGATTTTTGACAGGGAGCTTACACCGACACAAATTAGAAACCTTGAAAATGAAATAGGTGTGAGGGTGGTTGACAGAACCATGCTCATACTTGATATTTTTGCGCAAAGAGCAATTACTAAAGAAGGCAAACTGCAAGTAGAGCTTGCCCAACTTAAGTACATGCTTCCAAGGCTTTCGGGAAAAGGTATTGAAATGTCAAGGCTAGGTGGCGGAATAGGCACAAGGGGCCCTGGTGAAACAAAGCTTGAAACTGATAAAAGACATATAAGGCGAAAAATTGAGAATTTGAAACAGGCTTTAAGAGAAGTTGAAAAAAATAGAAATGAAATAAGTAGAAGACGAGAGAAAGATAATGTTATAAGTGTTGCAATTGTTGGTTACACAAACGCAGGAAAGTCCACACTTATGAATTTACTTACAGACGCAGGTGTGCTTGCAGAGGATAAGCTTTTTGCTACGCTTGACCCTA
>CAYJJB010000073.1:4796-9502 GCA_964370405.1 uncultured Eubacteriales bacterium
CCCTACTGCAAGAGCGCTTAAACTGCCGTCGGGTAAAAACGTCATGCTTATAGACACGGTAGGACTTGTAAGAAGGCTTCCTCACCATTTGGTGGAGTCTTTTAAATCAACTCTTGAGCAAGCGGCTTTTGCAGATGTTGTTTTAAACGTTTGCGACGCCTCAAACCCTGAAGCTATGGTTCACTTAGAAGTGACAAATGAGCTGTTAAACGGCTTCAATGCAAAGGACAGGCCCATTGTAAATGTGCTTAATAAATGGGACATGGTGGAAGAAAATCATTTAGAAGATGATGCACCAAAAATTATGCAGTCGGTTAAAATAAGTGCGCTAAAAAATAGTGGAACCCAAAAGCTTTTAGCTGCAATTGAAGAGGCACTGCCTGAAAAAAACAAAGAGCTATCACTTCTTATCCCATTTGAGAAAACTGCGCTTGCAGCACAGATTAGAAAAGATGGAATTGTTTTGAAAGAGGAGTATGTAGAAAATGGGCTAAAGCTTACGGCTTTGGTTGATTTGAAAATGATACATTTAGTAGAAAAATATATTGTATAGGTAGTTAATACTAACTTAGGTCATGTGCTTAGGTTAGTATTTTTTGCTTGACAATGGGTCTTTATAGCCTTATAATATAGCATAGTTTGAAAATACACTAAATTAATCTACATTTATAAAAGGAGTGTTTTAATTGCCTTTACTTGAACTTACAAACATTAAAAAAAGCTTTAATGAAACCCAGGTTTTAAAGGGTATAAATTTAAGTGTTGAACAAGGTGAATTTATCACACTCTTGGGTTCTTCCGGTTGTGGTAAAACGACCACACTTAGAATAATATCAGGCCTTGAAGCACCTGATGAAGGAACCGTTTTTTTAAGCGATGCAGAAATAACTTCTTTGGTACCAAATAAAAGAGATGTTAACACAGTGTTTCAAAATTATGCGCTTTTTCCGCATATGAATGTTGAAACAAATGTGGGATATGCACTAAGACTTAAAAAAGAGAAAAAAAGCGAAATTAAAAAAAGAGTAAAAGAAGTGCTTGAAATAGTACAGCTTTCTGAATATGCAAAACGTATGCCCTCAGAGCTTTCGGGTGGTCAAAAACAAAGGGTTGCAATTGCAAGAAGTATAATAAGCAGACCAAAGGTGCTTCTTCTCGATGAGCCTTTGGGAGCACTTGATTTACAACTTAGACGTCAAATGCAAATAGAGCTTAAAACTTTGCAAAAAAAACTTGGAATAACTTTTATATACATAACACATGACCAAGAAGAGGCGCTTAATATGTCTGACAGAATAGCTGTTATGAAAGACGGCGTGTTTGAGCAACTTGGAACACCTACTGAAATTTATGACGCACCAAAAACTGCATATGTTGCAAAGTTTGTAGGCTCTGCCAATATTTTAGAGGGCGAAGTGACAAGCATTATTTTAGACGAGGTTGAAGTGAAAACGGAAAGCGGTTTTATAAGCGTTATGAAACGTGACTTCGATATAGAAAAAGGCCAAAAGGCATGTATTGCTGTAAGAAGCGAGCAAATTGTGTTATCGGCATTTAATGATGATGACAATACAGAGGGTTTAGTTGGCAATATTGTAGAAAAAAACTTTGCAGGTGGCATGCTTAGAATAGATGTAGAATTAATGGATGGCTCACATATAATTGCAAGCAGACACGGAATAGATTCTGTGCTTAAGGTGTCAGACAAAGTAAAACTTACATTTTCAAAAGAAAATGCGGTGCTTGTAAAAGCATGATAAAGAGTAGGAGGGTGATTATGGACAAAAAGCGCTCACTAAATAAAGACGGCGGATATAAAATATCTGTTATACCTATGTACATTTTTACTCTTGTATTTGTACTGGGTCCCATAATTTATATGGTTATATTAAGTTTTCAGACAAGGTCTGAAACTTGGGGCGTTGTAAATGAATTTACAACAGTAAATTACATGGATATTTTCCAACCCGTTTACCTTCAAACGTTTTGGGAGTCTATAAAGCTTGCAGTTACCAGTACATTTTTTATTATACTTATAGGATATCCCTTTGGATACTTTATGGCAAAGCTTAGTGCAAAATGGAAAAAACGCACTATGATGCTCTTAATGATTCCATTTTGGACAAGCTCACTTATTAGACTTTACGGCTGGATAATAATATTTAGAAGTAATGGTGTTTTGGATAAATTTTTAATGGCAACAGGTGTAACTGATGCACCTTTAAGGCTTTTGTATACCTATGAAGCGGTGGTTGTAGGCATGATTTATGCACTGCTCCCTTTCATGATTTTTTCAGTATATTCAAGTGCAGAGAAAATTGACTGGAGCCTCATAGAAGCAGCACGTGACTTGGGCGCCTCGCCTATAAAAGCGTTTTTAACAGTGACATTAAAACTTACTTTGCCAGGACTTTTATCGGGTGTAATACTCACCTTTGTTCCATCTATGGGGCTGTTCTTTATATCTGACCTTTTAGGTGGAAATAAAGTGGTTTTAGTAGGTAATGTTATACAAGACCAATTATTAAGAGGAAACAACTGGCCATTTGCGGCAGCTCTTGCTGTGGCGCTAATGATCCTCACAAGTGTGCTCATTTATGCATACAGAAAAATTTCAGGCTCTAAAGAAATTGAAGGGCTTATGTAAAAAAGTTAGGCGGTGTGAATTTAATTGAAAAACAGAACAAAGCTTCCGCAAACCTATCTTGGTTTAATACTTCTACTTATGTATGTGCCCATAATACTTGTAATAATTTACTCGTTTAATGAAAGCAAGTTAAGTTCTGTATGGGGTGGATTTTCGCTTACTTGGTATGAGGACTTATTTAGAGATGAATCTTATTTTGAAGCACTTATAAACAGCCTGATTTTAGCAGGAGCCAGCAGTGTAAGCGCTGGTGTTATTGGAACGCTTGGCGCATATGGAATGTCTAAAATTAAAACTAAAACAAAGGGTTTTATTGAATATATTTCAATGATACCCATAATGATACCAGAAATTATTTTAGGTATGGTGTTCTTAGTGTTCTTCTCACTTATTGGAATACCTTTCGGTATGGGAGCACTAATAATTGCCCATACTACATTTTGCATACCATATGTATTTATGCAAGTAAAAGCAAGGCTTGTAGGTATGGATAAGAGTTTGGAAGAAGCGGCGCTTGACTTAGGCGCATCCAAAATTCGCACTTTTATTGACATAGTGCTGCCACTCATTGCACCTGCAATTGTTTCAGGCATGCTACTTTCTTTTGCTATGAGTTTTGACGATGTTATAATAAGCATTTTTGTAACAGGACCTGACTCTAACACGCTACCGCTAAAAATTTACACTCAGCTTAGAACGGGTGTAACTCCAAAAGTAAATGCAATGTGTACTCTGCTTTTAGGTGTTACGGTTTTGATGTGTGTTTTATCAGCGGCAATAGGCAGAATAGGCCAACCCAAAAAACTAAAGGTTATAAAAGATAAAACAAAGGCATAACTATTTTGGTGATAATTTTAAGGCAAAGCTTTGAAATTTCATATATATTTAATTTTGAAAGGACGAACATAATGAAAAAAATATTAACGCTTATGATGGCAGTATGTCTGCTAGTAACAGTGTTTACAGCATGTTCAAATAGCCCAACAAGCAGCGATGCAAACGGTTCTTCATCAGAAACTGCATCAACAAGTGGTACAGAAAGTGAAGAAACACCTGAGAGCGAAGATACAGCAGCAGGCGATACTTTAACAATCTATACTTGGGAAGGCATGTACCCACCTGAGGTTTTAGAAGGTTTTGAAACAGAAACAGGCATTAAAATTAACTATGTTAACTTTGATACAGGCGAAACAATGCTTTCAAAACTTCAAGCGGCAGACGGCGGCGACTATGACCTTGTTATAGTTGATGACTATATCATAGAAATGGTTATAGCAGAAGGTCTTGCACAAGAGCTTGATTTATCAAAAATCACAAACATCGGAAACGTAAATCCACTTTATCAAGGTGCATTCTTTGACCCTGATGATAAATATTCAGTACCTTACGGCGCAGGCGTTCAAACTATAGTTTACAATCCTGCTCTAGTTGATGTTGAGGTTACAGGCTATGCAGATTTATGGGACGAAGCGTTTGTTGACAATGTTGGTATTACATCTAACTACCGTGTTATGAACGGCATGGCGCTTAAAACTATGGGCGAGAGCTACAACACAGAAGATGTTGCAACAATTGAAGCAGCAGGCGACAAACTTTTAGAGCTTGCTCCAAACATCAGACTAATTAAAGACGACAACATTCAAGATGACCTAGTTTCAGGTGAAATTGCAGCGGCAGTTATGTACACATCACAAGTAACAATGGCAAAACTTGCTGACCCAACACTTGAAGTAGTTTATCCAGAAGAGGGCATAGGATTTGGTATTGTTGGACAATTTATTCCAAGCAATGCACCAAACTCAGAAGCAGCTCACATGTTTATCGACTACCTACTAAGACCAGAGGTTGCAGCACAAAGCTTTGAGTGGTATGGATACTACTGCACAACTTTAGCAGCTGAAGAGTTTATCTCAGAAGAATACAAATCTTTCCTAACTCTACCAGAAGAAATTTCTTTAGATGACATGGAAATGATTCAAAATATTTCTGCAGAAGCAAACGATGCTCACAACGTAGCATGGACAGAATTTAGAAACTCAGCAGAGTAATAAAAAATAAA
>CAYJJB010000074.1:0-3793 GCA_964370405.1 uncultured Eubacteriales bacterium
CTACGAGGATTTTTTATTTATTAGCTTTAAGTCACAAGGAAATGAAGATTATTTATATGAAGATTATTTATATAATGATAGGAGAAAATCTTTTATGTTCAAAAAAATAGTAGCTATTGAACCTATTAATCTATTGCCTTAATTAAAGGTGAAGTTATTAGAAGTGCAAAAAATCTAAAGTATATCGGTATGTGCTGCAGTTTGTATTCAGAACAAAGTGCAAATGTAGATATTGCCACAGCGAGAGAGCAAAATGTTTTTGTCAACGGCATTCGTGATTGTGGAGATGAGGGAGTTGCAGAATTTGTTGTCAGCGAACTTATTCAGTTACTTCATGGTTTTGGCGATAGAATGTGGGAGGATTATCCGAAAGAAATGTGAAGTTATATGTACTTGTGTAAACAAAAACACTGTTTTACTGTACGAGGAACAGTTTAAAATACTCGGAAATCGCAAGATACTTATTAACACAGGCGGAAGCCCTACTTTTGATATGAAGCCGTTTGAAAAGTTTATTGAAAGAGATAATTATTTTATGTGTGATATGGCGAGCTGTTTAGGTAATGATAAGTTGATTTCTCATAAAAATGTCCGTTGTGCAGGTGTTGCGTCGGGTATGACAAAGCAAGCAAAGGTAAGACTGAGCGAAAAGGTTTTGGAAAACATAAAATCGGCATTGGAAAGACTAATTTAATTTTTTATTTTGCTCTTTAACTCTGCATTATTTACTAAAATTACTTCATAAGATTTTTTGGTAAGTAATAAGTTTAATTAATGCCAAAGAAGTAAAATTATATATGGTCTAATATTTAAAATTTTGTAGATTTTTTTAAAACAATAACATAAATTGTGGTTGAAGTTTTTTACCTTTTATGCTAATATAGTAATATATAATGTGAATTAAATTTGGAGGTATATATATGCGACTTGTAACAAGATCTGATTTTGACGGACTAGCATGTGCGGCTTTACTTAAAGAGGCTGGAATTATTGATCACTGGACTTTTGCTCACCCTAAAGATTTGCAAGATGGTTTGGTTGAAATTACTGAAAACGATTGCCTTGCTAATGTGCCTTATGTAAAAGGCTGTGGACTATGGTTTGACCATCACTCAAGCGAGCATGAAAGGCTTGCCCTGGAAGGTAAGTATAAAGGCGAGAGCAGGCTTGCACCGTCTTGTGCAAGAATTATTTATGAGTACTACGGTGGAGCGGAAAAATTCCCTACTCTTGATAAAATGATGTGGGCAGTTGATAAGGTTGATGCTGCAAACCTGACTATTGATGAAATTCAAAATCCTGATGGCTGGATACTGCTTGGCTTTTTAATGGATCCTCGCACAGGCCTTGGCAGATGGAGAAACTTTACAATATCAAACTATGCACTTATGGAAAAGCTTATTGACTGTTGTATTACTATGACTATTGAAGAAATTTTAGAGCTTCCTGATGTAAAAGAGAGAGTTGAAATTTACTGGGAACAAAATGAAAAATTTATTGATATGGTTAAAAAACACACAAAAACTGATGGCGATGTTATAATAAGTGATTTACGTGGAGTGGATCCAATTTATACAGGAAATAGATTTTTAGTGTATAGTTTATATCCTGATAAAAATATTTCTGTGTGGATAGTAAGCGGTAGAGGTGGTAAAGGCTGCAGTTGTGCTGTAGGCTACTCTGTTTTAAATAGAACATCAAATGTTGATGTAGGTAGTTTAATGCTTAAATATGGTGGCGGAGGCCATAAGGCGGTAGGTACTTGCCAATTTGATGACGAGGCAATGGAAGAGCAAGTTAAAAATCTGCTTAAAGAGATTGTAGAATATAAATAATTTTGAAGGTCTGTGATGAAATTTTAACCGTCACAGACCTTGCTTATTATTGCTTATTACGACTTAAGATGATATAATAAATGTAATCAATGAGTTTAAAGAAGGTATTATTGTGTTTAAAGATAGCAAAGTAAATTATATATATACAAAAGAAACAAATTGCAAAGGTTGTAATAAATGTGTGTTTAAATGTCCCACTAAGGCTAATAAAGCATATTGGGAGAATAGTAGAAATATTGTAAATATAAAAGACGGGTTCTGTATTTCTTGTGGTGAGTGCATAGCGGTTTGTGATCATGGCGCAAGATTGTATTTTGATGACTTGGACATTTTTTTAAAGAATTTAAAAAGTGGGAATAATATTTCTATGGTAATAGCGCCTTCTGCCCATGTTAACTTTGATAAACTTAATAATCTTATAGGATTTTTGAAATCTTTAGGTGTTAAAAATGTTTATGACGTATCATATGGGGCAGATATTTGCACTTGGGCGCATTTAAAGTACATTAAAGAATATAACCCTTTGACTTTAATAGCACAGCCTTGCCCTGTTGTTGTAAGTTATATAGAAAAATTTCACAGCGATTTAATTGATTATTTATCTCCTGTGCAAAGTCCTGTGGCTTGTCTTTGCATTTATCTTAAAAATAATTTAAAAGTAAATGATGAAATTGCGTTTTTATCGCCATGTATTGGAAAAAAACGTGAGTGTACCGATGAAAACACTCATGACATGGCAAAATATAATATAACTTTTGATAAGCTATTAACTTATATTGAAGAAAATAATATAAATTTAGAAGATTATCCGCCACAGAAATTTGACATTGTAGAGACATCAATAGGTTTTGCCTTTCCAAGACCTGGTGGCCTTACAGAAAATATAAAAATGCACTTAGGAAGTGATGTTTGGACAAAGCAAATAGAAGGTATTTTTAAAATTGAGGATTATTTTAAGGAGTTAATTTCGGATTTGAATCAAAATAACCCTGTTCCACTCATAATTGATGCCCTAAACTGCGAACATGGTTGCAATTTAGGAACAGGAACAAGAAAAAATGCTGCATTCAATTATATTGACAACTCAATTAACAAAAGAAAAATAGTGCACGACAAAGCTAAGTCAAAACTTTTAATGGAAAACTTTGATGAGAAACTAACACTTTCTGATTTTTTAAGAAAATACACTGATAGAAGCAAGGATTATGAAGCCCAAGAGATACCTGATTTGGAACCTATATATAGAAGTTTAGGTAAATTTACAGCTGAAGAGAGAAACACAAACTGTTTTTCTTGTGGTTATGGCACCTGTAAGGAATTTGTTGTAGCGGTAGCAAGAGGGGATAATCATATTAATAACTGTCACCACTTCCTACTTGAAAAATTTGTGTCTTTAAGTCAAACTGACCCGCTTACAGAAATTAATAACAGATATAGTTATTCGCAGTTTTTAAGTGAAATGCGTGAAAATCACCCTAAACTGTTAGCTACACTATTTATAGACATAAATAAACTTAAAGAAACAAACGATTTATACGGACATGATGCTGGAGATAAACTTATTATTGATGCTGCCTCATTTTTAAAAAAATATTTCTCTGACAGTATTTATCGTGTTGGTGGAGATGAGTTTGTTGTACTAGAAAGCTGTGAGAGTAAGGAGCGTTTTGAAGAAAAAATAACTTTGTTAAAAAAAGAGCTACAAAGCAGCAAAACTGTGTTTTTATCTTTGGGTTATGCGTTTAGTGAATGCTATGAAGAGCTAGCCCTTAAAATCTCTTTGGCAGAACAAAACATGTATAAAGACAAAGAGGCGTTTTATAAAAGAAACGAAAGATATGATAGAAGAAAATAATTTGTTGTTACCTTTTATCACTGGCAGAATTGTGGAGGTTATAAAAAACTTCTTACAAAAAACAATTAAATGCACATAATATTAAAAATTTTCCTCATATAAT
>CAYJJB010000074.1:3868-9237 GCA_964370405.1 uncultured Eubacteriales bacterium
CTATCGTGTGTTTTGTATTAATATCTTATAATTTGACAGGAGCCGTTATAAATGCAGTGAGTGTTATGGATGTAAGGCTTGAAAAAAGAGTGGTGTTTATAGATGCAGGGCATGGTGGTGAAGACGGAGGAGCCGTGGGTATTAATGACATAGTTGAAAAGGATATTAATCTTGAAATTGCCTTGAAAATTCAAGACGTGCTAACAGACAATGGTTATATAGTAATTATGACACGAGAGAGCGATAAAGATTTGGCAGACCCTACTTTGAAATCGGTTTCTGAGCGCAAAAAGTCAGATATGTATGCAAGAATTTCACTTATTAACTCATCAAATGCGGATTTAGTTATAAGCATACATCAAAATTATTTTTCAGATAGCAAATATGGTGGCTCTCAAATGTTTTATAGTAATAAACTTGAAGAAAGTGCTTTACTTGCAGAAATTTTGCAAAACGAAGTGATAAGCAGTTTGCAAAGTGATAGTACAAGACTTCCAAAAGCAGTTGATGATAAGTATCTATTAAATTACAGCGAATTACCAACAGTAATAATAGAGTGTGGTTTTTTGTCAAACGAAAATGATGTGAGCATGTTAACTGATATAAATTATCAAACAGAATTTGCAGTTGTTATTTTAGACGCACTTACAAAGTTCTATCAAAATTAAAATTCAGAGTTGTTAAACTTGTATTTTTGTGATAATATAGGAGTATTAATTTGTAAAGGAATGTTTAAAATGCCTCCGAAAACAAAAACAGTTTATGTTTGTTCTAATTGTGGCTATGAAAGCGGAAAATGGATGGGTAAATGTCCTGACTGTGGATCTTGGAACACTTTAGAAGAGGTGCTTAAAGCGCCTGTAAAAGCCAGTGGAGCGGTAAGTTCATTTTCCGTAGGAAAATCTTTACAATCGGTGCCGATAAATGAAATAGACACAGAAAATGAGCATAGATATCACACAGGGCTCAGTGAATTTGATAGAGTTTTAGGAGGAGGACTTGTAAAGGGTTCTTTAGTGCTAATTAGTGGTGACCCTGGTATTGGTAAATCCACAATTTTGCTTCAAATTTGTGAGTACTTAGGCAGAAAATTAAAGCTTTTGTATGTATCAGGTGAAGAATCTGCAAGGCAAATTAAACTTAGAGCACAAAGACTTAATGTTAGTTCTGAGAATTTGCGTGTTTTAACTGAAACTGATGTTCAGTATGTTGTTGAGCATGTGAGGGCTGAAAAACCTGATATCATAATGGTAGATTCAATACAGACCATGAATTTTACCGATCTTTCATCATCTCCTGGCAGTGTTACACAGGTGCGTGAATGTACAAATGCAATAATGCGATGTGCAAAGTCACTTGACATACCAGCTATTATAGTTGGACATGTAAATAAAGATGGTGCAATTGCAGGGCCTAAGGTCTTAGAGCATATAGTTGATGCGGTGCTTTATTTTGAGGGTGACAGGCAAATGAGTTATCGTATTTTAAGGGCAGTGAAAAACAGGTTTGGCTCTACAAATGAAATAGGTGTATTTGACATGGGCGAAAATGGCCTTAAGCAAGTGGAAAATCCATCAATGGCAATGCTTGAGGGGAGACCACAAAATGCATCTGGATCATGCGTTACTGCTGTTATGGAGGGTACAAGGCCTATACTTGCCGAAATTCAAGGACTTGCAACGACAAGTGGATTTGGAACACCTAGACGTATGGCGACAGGTTTTGACCATAACCGCATGTCACTAATTTTAGCAGTTTTAGAAAAAAGAGCTGGATATTTTTTCTCAAATTTAGATGCATATATTAATGTTGTAGGTGGTTTAAGGCTTGAAGAGCCTGCTGTAGATTTAGCTGTGGCAATGGCACTTTTGTCAAGTCTTAAGGACACAGAAATTAGGGAGGACACCATAGTCTTTGGTGAAATTGGTTTATCAGGAGAGCTTAGATCGGTAAATCAAGTAGAATCCAGAATTTCAGAAGCTTTTAGAATGGGATTTACAAGATGTGTGCTACCATATCACTCATATAAAAAGATAACTAATAAAAGCATGGATATAGAGCTTATTGGAGCAAAAACCGTTAGAGCTGCATTTGAGGCGTGCTCAAAATGAGTAGGGCAATAATTACGGACAAGTTTCCAAAGTTTCTTGTGGAACTGGAAAAACTTGGAGTTTATATAATAAAAAATCAAGATGATTTAAGACTGCCAAAATATATTGCTCACCACACAGATTTGCAAGTATGTATACTGAGTAAATTAAAAAAACTTGCGATAGTGCTTAAGGCTAATCCATTAAAGGAAGTACTTGAAAATCTTGGTTATACAGTTTATGAAACTACGATTTTACCGCAAAAAAAATATCCCATGGATTGTCTTTGCAATGCTGTAAGCATTGGGAAATATTTTTTTTGCAATGAAAAAGTGATTGATAAAACAGTTTTAAATAATGCATATAGTTTAGGGTATGACATAGTTCACGTAAATCAAGGATACACTGCATGTTCAATTTGTAAAGTTTCAGACAATGCCATAATTACTGCAGATGAACAAATTGCAAAAAATGCTAAAAAACTTAATATTGACGTGCTAAAGATAAAACCAGGGGGAATTAAATTAAATGGATATGATTACGGTTTTATAGGTGGTTGCTATGGCAGTGATGAGAGCAATATCTACTTTACAGGTAAAATTAAAACTTTATGTGAATTTGAAGATGTAGAGAGATTTATTATTGGGCATAATAAGAATATATTTGAATTATCACAGGGCGATTTAATTGATATTGGAGGAGTATTGTTTATATAATACTTAAAATGGGGATGAAAAAAATGAAAAAAAATAAAGGTTTTACTATGGTAGAACTAATAATTGTAATAGCTATAATAGCTGTTTTGGCGGCAGTACTTGCACCACAGTATTTTAAGTTTGTTGAAGAGTCAAAAAAAGCGACAGATTTGCAAATTGCAACATCTTATATTGAAGCTGCAATGATTGCAGCAACTGACTTAAATTCTGGAACTACAACATCTAGCAATGAGTGGTATTACTTTAAATGGGGATATAGAACTGACCATGGTGATGAAATGAACATGCATATGAGTCCAGCACAGGTTGAAAACGGTGTGCCTGTAGGGTATACAGGACGGGATTCAGTACTGCAAAACACAGTGGCATCTCTAATGGGGCTAACTAATGCAAGCGGTAATTTGGACGAAAGCTTAATACCAAGACCACAGTCTAGTGCTGTTCAGCGTGGTAGATTAGCCGAAAATTCTTTTGTATTTTATCTAAATATCAGAACAGGTGAAGTGCTTATACACAGAGGCTTAAGCAGTAAATGGGTAACAGAAATTGGTGTGGATTATCCGTTATCAGATTAATACTTGAAAAAAATGCAGGCTATAAATAGCCTGCATGTTTTATAAAATATCTCTTGACAAACTATACTATGTGATATATAGTATAAAGCAAAGGGAGGTATTAATTCTATGGATAGTCAACTAAAAAGAGGTATGCTTGAAAACTGCATATTAAAATCACTTGAAAAAGAAGACTCTTACGGATACAAAATAATTAAAGATGTGTCGCAGTATATTACTATATCAGAGTCTACTTTGTATCCCATTTTAAAAAGGCTTGAATCGTCAGGTTATTTATCAGTGTACTCAGTAGAGCACAACAGCAGGCTTAGAAAATATTATAAACTTACAGAAATTGGCAGCAAAAAACTTTCTGATTTTTTAAATGAATGGCAAGATGTGGCAAAAATTTATGAATTTATTAGAGGTGGAAAAGATGAATAAAGATACTTTTATTAAAAATTTAAAAGAAACATTAGAAAATACAAATAAATTGACTTCACATGAAACTTATAGAATTTGTGATTACTTTACTGAAATGATAGATGATAGGGTAGAGGAAGGGCTTTTGGAAGAAGATGTATTTAAAAGCTTAGGTACGCTTGATGAAATCTCTAAAAATGTGCTTGAAGATATTGAAAACACCAGTATTTTAGCGAAAACTGATAGCAAGTTAATAAATACTACAGACAAAACAAAGAAAGAAAAAGTATTTAATGAAATTTTTAGAGATATTATTTTGAAAACAAAAAATGAAGCAGTTAAAATTTATGTTTCACCTGATGAAGATATCCATCTTATTTATGCCGAGGATGATTATGAGGAATATAATATAAATGTTGATGATAAAAAGATAATGATAGACAAAGTAGTGAAAAAGTTTAGATTTTTCGGATTTAGAAAAACAAGAGATTTTGAAATTTATCTGCCAGAAAATTATAACGCAAATTTAGATTTAAGCACAAGTAATTCAAATATTAGTTGTAAACATGTATCCTTTAATGAAGGTGAATTTAATACCTCAAATTCTAATATTTCAATGGAATTAATAAGTGCCAGAAGAGCAAGGTCTAAAACTTCAAACAGTAATATTAAAATTGAGAACTGTAGTTTTAATGAAGCAATATATGTAATAACTTCAAATTCAAAAGTTAAGCTTGAAAATGTAAATACTATAGATATAGCTGTAAAAACCTCAAACGGAAAAATTGAGGCAGAAAATATAAATGCAAAAGGCGAGCTAATATTTAAAACAACAAATGCTAATATTATCTTTGAAAATATTGTTGGGTATAACATGGAGCTAATGTCTAGCAATGGAAAACTTGAAGGCAGTATAAACGATAGCTTAGAAAATTTTTCTATAGACGCTAAGACCTCAAATGCAAATTCAAATTTAAACTTTACAAGTGACAAAGAAAGAAAACTTATTGCAAAAACTTCAAATGGTAAAATAAATATACAGTTTTTAGGTGGTGATAAAAATTATGATAATTAAAAAGAATAATCCTAATTTAGAGGCAAACGAACATTTAGCAGATATATTTTAATAAAAATTACACGGTTAATCTAAAATTAGTTTGACCGTGTAATTTTAATTCGTTTGATAAAATTTAGTAATAAAACTGTACTATTTTTAATTGTCTATGATGAAAAGAGGTGTGGTGAAAATTAGAATATCAATTATACAAAATTAATATTTTGTATAATTGAAGGTAGGAGAAAACACTATAAAATTAGAATTAATAAAAAACAGATAACATCAAAAGATATTATCTGTTTTTGGTCCGAGTGACAGGACAAAATTTGCTTTACAAATTTTCACCCTCGTGGCATAGCCACTCACGCCAATTTTCTAAAAATATCACACTGTGATATTTTCTTAACGAAAATTACCTCCTTGAGGTTCAAGTCCTTCAAATAAAAAAACAGATAACATCAAAAGATGTTATCTGTTTTTTGGTCCGAGTGACAGGACTTGAACCTGCGGCCTCTTGACCCCCAGTCAA
>CAYJJB010000075.1:0-9036 GCA_964370405.1 uncultured Eubacteriales bacterium
ATGTCCAACCGGAATTTCATAGGTATCCCTGTCTTTGTGCTTACAAAACACCCATTTTTCTTTATGCTTTGCCACAATGACGGCAAATTTAAGCAAAGCGTCGTCTGCCTCATCATAAAATTTAACTTCAAGCATTTTCACAGCTCCTTATAATATTTATCAAGTTCCCATTTTAACGGATTTGTTTCGATATACTCCCAAAACTTTTGATATTCTGCTTCGTTTCGTATTATTCTATCGTGGTATGATTTTTGCCACACCTTCACCACCGTAGTGAACGCATTGTATGCGTTCTTATCCCTCTGTTCTGCATGTATACCCTTGCTAACAGACGATTTAAAAATTTGAATTATCTTTGGTACATCCAGTTTTACATGTTCTCCACTTGGAACGCATACAATGCGTTCCCTACATATTAGCAAAATCAAATGCACATGATTTGGCATGATGATATACTTCTCAACACTAATATCATCATATAAATTTGACAAAATTTCTACATTATGATTTACAACATTGCCGTATTGATTTAATTTCATTTGCCCGTTCACAATCTCACCCAACAAACATTCTCTGTCATGCGTACAAATTGTAACAAAATATGCTCCGTTTTGGCTGTAATCGTAATCTTTCAGTCTAAGCTGTTTGCGACACTGTTTATCCATAAAGCGCTTCCTTACCCCAAATTGCCCATAGTCTTTCCTTGTCCGTTTATAGTTTCAAAGTCTACTTTAAAATCTGCCACTGCCTTGCCTATTGATGGCATTTCTACTGCTGCATAGAGTAAATCTGGGCTTACTGTGACGCTTCTTGCTCCGCTATTAAACGATTTTACCAGTTGTCCAACGTTTTTATAGCTTGCACCTAAAACTTTTGCTATGTATCCGCCCTCTGTGATGAAATTTGAAATTTCTTCTATTGTAAGGCATGGGTCGGAGTTGTTATTTTCCATTCTGTTAAAATACACTGCAACATATTTCGCTCCTGCTAATACGGCAAGTATGCCCTGCATTGAAGAATAAACAGCTGTTGCCGTCACGTTTACACCTTTACCAGAAAGGACTTTTATCGCCTTTAATCCCTCTTTATTTACAGGAATTTTTATATAGGTGTTAAGCCCGAGTGTTTTTCTTATAACGTCTGCTTCTTTAATAATTTCTTCTGCCGTTTTGCTTACTACTTGGACATGCAAGCTTCTGTTTCCGCAAAGCAACTTAACTTTACCTAAATGTCCGTATAAATCCACTTTTCCAAGCGCTTTCAATATAGTTGGGTTGCTTGTAACGCCTGTTATTGGAAAAATATCTAAAGCTTTTTCAATTTCCTCAAGGTTTGCGGTGTCTAGCATGATTTCCATTCCGTTAAAATGCATAATGTTTTCCTCCTCAAATAATTAAAACTCTTGTTCTGTTCTTGCTATAATATCGTCTTGAGTGCGTTTTGACAGCACATTAAAGAACGCACTGTAACCTGCAACACGCACTATTAAATCTCTGTGTTTTTCAGGATGAACTTGCGCATCAAGCAAGGTTTCTTTGTCCACAACATTGAACTGCACATGGAAACCTTTTAGCGCATCAAAGAAAGTTCTTACAGCATAGATAAGTTTGATTTTATTTTCTTGTTTACTTAAAATTTCAGGTGTTGTTTTTTGGTTTAAAAGCACTCCGCCTGTGATATCGCATGTTGGAAGCTTTGATACAGACTTAAACACAGCTGTAGGGCCGTTTGTATCCATACTGTGCGTCGGACTGCACCCTTCTGCTAAAGGTTCGCCCTCAAATCTGCCATCAGGTGTCGCTTTAGTACCTGCACCTTGTGGAACATTTGCAGAAATTGATGAAGTGCCCGCATAATAAACACCACCTATAGGACCTCTGCCGTATCTTGTGTTTTTAAAAGTTTTCATTTCATCAATATAGCTTTGATAGCCTTTTACGACCCACTCATCAACTCTGTCATCATCGTTTCCGTATTTGGGAACATTTAAAAGCATATTTTGAATTTTTCTGCCTTTTTCGCCATCAAAGTTACTCTCTAGCGCCTCCCAAAGTTCTTCTGTGGTGATTTCTTTATCGTCAAAAACCGTTTTCTTAATTGCATAAAGGCTGTCGCCTAAGTTTGCAATGCCCACCTGTAAGTCGCTGATAAAGTCATACTCTGCTCCGCCCTCTTTAAGGGTTTTACCTCTGCCTATACAGTCGGAAATTAGTGCAGAACAGAATATATCTGGCACATTTTGCTCAAGCACCAAGTCGGCACAGCTGTCTATAACATTTGCCATTTTGCCGTATTCTCTAATAATTTTATCCCAAGCGGCAAACACTTCATCAAAGCTTTTCATTTCTTTAAAATGCCCCATGCCACTCCAAACTTTTTTGCCACTTGCAGGGTCTATTCCGTCATTCATTGCAATTAAAAGCGTTTTTGGGAAGTTTATAAAGCTCATTCCTGTGCATCTGTATCCCCATTTGCCGGGTACTGCAACTTCAACACAGCCTATGGCGCTATAATTTATTGCATCTTCTTTTGTGACTCCACGGCTTAAAAAGCTTGGAATAATAATCTCATCACTGTTAAATGCAGGCATACCA
Organism: uncultured Eubacteriales bacterium; assembly: GCA_964370405.1. Taxonomy (GTDB): domain Bacteria; phylum Bacillota; class Clostridia; order Oscillospirales; family Acutalibacteraceae; genus SIG603. The sequence continues at coordinate 2,595 of CAYJJB010000075.1, forward strand.
AAACCCAGTTTTATAACCTCTACACATTCGTTCATAAACTCAGGTTCTAATCCTTTAAAATACCTTACTGTAAGGTTTGGCTGAGGAAGTTTAATTCTTGCAACACTTTTTAAAATTAAGTAACTTAATTCATTTACAGCGCTTGTTCCGTCTAAATTTTGACCGCCCACTGTAACATTTTGATAAAGCGGACTGCCTGCTGAAAATTTTGTATGACTTGAAGAACGCACCTTGTTAACTGTATAGGTTTTAAGCCATAAATTCTCCAAAAGCTCACAAGCTGTGTCTTTAGTTATAATTCCCTTTTTAATGTCATTTTCATAAAACGGATACAAATATCTATCCAAAAGCCCATAACTCATGCTGTGGCCATTACTCTCAATTTGAAGTATTACATGCACCATCCAAATCGACTGAACCGCCTCATAATAAGTGTCTGCTGGGTTTTCAGGCACTTTTTTTGTAATTCTTGCTATCTCTAAAAGCTCTGCTTTCCTTGTTTCATCTGTCTCTTTTTCAGCCATCTTCATAGCAAGAGCTGAGTATCTGTTTGAAAAATTAATTGCAGCATACAGTGTAATTATTACTGCATCATAAAAATAACTTTGCTTTAACTGCTCAAAATCTCCTAAATCAAGACTTGCTCTTTTTTCTTTTGCACGTCTTAAATAATCTTTTAGTCCAAATTTAAGTATTTTTTCATATTCAACAGCAACATGTCCATCACCACTTGTTATATTGCCCTCTGCCTTTATTATTCCAAGGTCATAAAGCTCTTTGCACTCTTTAGGAAAAGCGGCAAGTCCCTTGTCTTTTAATGTGTTATTTTCCCAAAACGGTGCAATTTCTCTTATTTCATTTTTCGTTTCTTCCGAAATAGTAAAAACGTCGCCATCACGGTCTTCAAACATGTCAAGCTCATTTACTATCCAGTCCATTGCATACTCTGGAAAAACAGGTGCTCCCCTGTTAACTTTTGCCTGATTTCCTACAAGTAAGGTATTGTCCTCTATGAAAATATCCATGTTATCAAGGATATTCTCAAGCATTTTCGCCCTAAGAATATTTGTCTGTTCGTTCCTGTAAAGCTTATACGCTTTAGTAGCAAGCACCGCTCTTTGGCTGCATACCGAAGATTTCGTGCTCATAATCTCTTCTCTAAACTCAAGTATACGTTTGCCGGATTTACCAAAATATTCTGACATAACTTTTGAACCTCTCTCCTAAATAAATTATAAGTCTATCATACCATAAATTTATGAATTTTTAAACCAAAATTCACATTAAATTATACTGTAAACAATACCACCTACTACTCCACAGCCCATCATGACTATTATGGGGTTTGGCTTTAATTTCCTCATAATTATGATTGCTGTTAAAAAGAGTATAAGCGCTACAACATTTATATCTGTTAAAACTGTGCTAAACCCATGTTCACCCCATAAGGCAAGTATTAGTATTGATACACCAGCTGATGCAATAAGTGCAACAACACCAGGTCTTAGTCCTGATAAAATACCTTTCATAAGTTGCAAATCTCTATATTTAAAATAAAGCATTGCAAGAAGTGATACTATTATACAAGACGGCAAAATACAACCAAAAGTTGCAACCAAAGCACCGGGAATTCCTGCTACACGTATGCCTACAAAAGTTGCAGAGTTAATTGCTATGGGGCCTGGTGTCATCTCTGCTATTGTGATAAGGTCGGTAAATTCTGTAATGCTAAGCCAGCCATTTACCTCAACGGCCTGACTTTGAATTAAAGGAATTGCCGCCATTCCTCCACCTATACTGAAAAGTCCAATTTGAAAAAAGCTCCAAAAAAGTTCTAGTAGCATCAAATTCACACTCCTTTTCTTACTTTATAAGAAGTGTAAATAAGTCCTATCACTGCACATCCTATAATTATATATATTACATTTACTGAAAAGAAAAACGTTAAGGTAAAAACCAGCGCCATCAGTCCTATAAGCACCCACTCTTTTTGCTTTACTATGCCTAAACCCATGCTGATTACAACATCGCAAATAACCGCAGCAACACCAGCTTGCATACCTAAAAGCACATTATTTACTATTACATTATCTCTAAAAGCCGTGTAAAACAGTGAAATTACAGAGATAATTATGAGAGGTGGCAAAATTGTGCCAAATATTGTGGTCAGCGCACCTAATGGCCCTGCAACCCGAAACCCTAAAAGCAGTGAGGCATTGACCGCCACTGCACCAGGTGATGACTGCGCAATTACTGTAAAGTCGACCATTTCTTTTTCATCAATCCACTTTAGGTTGTCGACAAACTTTTTCTTCATAAGCCCAATAATTACAAAACCTCCGCCAAATGTAAATGCACTTAGATAAAATGTTGCCAGAAACAGCCTAATGTAAAACTTTATGCCTTTCTTTTCCATTGTGACCTCCTTATGATTTTTACTTGAAAACCCGAATTCAACATGTTATTATTATACTACCGAAAAATAACTGCTGTCAAACAATTTAGAGGGAGTAACCATAAAAAATATGAACGCTACAATTTTTAATATTCAAAAATTTTGCCTGCACGACGGACCTGGTATTCGCACAACAATTTTCTTTAAAGGCTGCCCTTTAAAATGTCAGTGGTGTGCAAACCCTGAAAGCCAAAAAATCGAAATTGAAATTATGAAGGATAAATCAAAATGCATAGCCTGTGGCATATGTAACGATGCAAACTTCACACTTAGGGACTGCCCTACTTTTGCCGCAAGTTTTTCTGGTAAAGAGTACAGCGTTGATGAAGTTTATGAAGAAGCTATAAAAGATATAGATTTTTATAATTCAAGCGGCGGCGGTGTAACGTTTTCAGGCGGTGAAGCTTTAATGCACACCGATTTTATAGAAAAATTATCTATTAGACTTCGTGAAAAAAACGTGCATATAGCTACGGAAACCTGTGGTTTTTCATCTGATAAAAACTTCTTAAAACTGTGTAACAGTGTAGATTTATTTTTATTTGATGTAAAACACTACGACACTGTAAAGCACAAAGCTTTTACAGGTGTTAACAATGAATTAATACTAAAAAATCTAGTAACAGCACTTAATTTAGGAAAAGAAGTGACAGTGAGAATACCCATAATCCCAAATTTTAACGACAGTTTAGATGATATGGAAAATTTTGGAAAGTTATTAAAGTCTATAAATGTTAAAACAGTTAACCTCCTACCTTTTCATCAAATGGGCGAGAGCAAATATGAAATGATTGATAAAGAATATACCATGAAAGAGTATATTCAGTTAAGTGAAAGCGATTTAAAGGAACATTTAGAGGTAATAGGTAAATATGTAGAAAAAGCGAGCTTTTAACTTATAGTTGAGAGTTGAAAATGGATAGTGGATAGTGATTGTTAAAAACGCAACGTATTTTATATATATTACATGCCACGGGAGTGAACCTTAACTCTCAATTTTCCACTCTTTACTATCAACTAACTCTTGACTTTTTCACTACAAAATGACATAATTATTTATTAGCAAGTTTTTATAAAGGAGTTTTAAAAATGACAAACGAACTAGCAAAGGCTTATGACCCTAAAGAGGTTGAACAGAGAATTTACGATTTTTGGACAAAAGGAAATTACTTTCACGCTGTGCGTGATGAAAATAAGAAGCCATATACTATAGTTATACCACCACCAAACATTACAGGCCAGCTTCACATGGGACATGCCATGGACAATGCCTTACAAGATACTTTAATCAGATTTAAGCGTATGCAAGGATATAGTGCTTTGTGGCTACCCGGCACAGACCATGCCTCCATTGCAACAGAGGCGAAAATTGTTGAAGCAATGAAAGAAGAAGGCGTTACAAAAGAAGATTTGGGTCGTGAGAAATTTTTAGAGCGTGCATGGGAATGGAAAAAACACTACGGTGGAAGAATTATTGAGCAACTTAAAAAACTTGGTGCGTCTTGCGACTGGGAAAGAGAACGCTTTACCCTAGACGACGGCTGCAACAAGGCTGTTAATCACGTTTTTGTAAAACTTTATGAAAAAGGGCTTATTTATAGAGGTGAAAGAATAATAAACTGGTGTCCTCACTGCAAGACTTCAATTTCTGATGCAGAGGTTGAATTTATAGAAAAAGACGGCAGTTTTTGGCATATTAAATATCCTATATCAGACGGAAGCGGTTTTGTGGAACTTGCAACAACAAGACCTGAAACCATGCTTGGTGACACAGCCGTTGCGGTTCACCCTGACGACAAACGCTATAGTCACCTTATAGGAAAAACAGTTATACTTCCTATAGTAAACAAAGAAATACCTGTTGTAGCGGACGATTTCGTCGATATGGAGTTTGGAACAGGCGTTGTTAAAATAACACCGGCACATGACCCTAACGACTTTGAAGTGGGACTTAGACATAAGCTTCCAATTATAAATGTAATGGACGAAAGCGCTGTTATTAATGAAAACGGTGGCGAGTACTGCGGAATGACATCAAAAGACGCCAGAGTAGCTATTGTAAAAAAACTTGAAGAGTTAGAGCTTTTAATTAAAATAGAGCCTATAAAGCACAATGTTGGCACTTGCTACAGATGTACAACTACTGTAGAGCCTAGAGTGTCTACACAGTGGTTTGTAAAAATGGAGCCACTTGCAAAACCAGCTGTTGATGCAGTTAGAAACAAAGATATTAAATTCATTCCTGAAAGAATGGAAAAAACTTATTATAACTGGATGGAAAACATAAAAGACTGGTGTATTTCTCGTCAGCTTTGGTGGGGTCACAGAATACCTGCTTGGTACTGCTCTTGTGGTGAAGTTATAGTAGGCGAAGACGCACCTAAAACTTGCCCAAAATGTGGCGGCACAACCCTATTACAAGACGAAGACACACTTGACACTTGGTTTTCATCGGCACTTTGGCCTTTTTCAACTCTTGGCTGGCCTGAAAAAACTGAGGATTTAGAATATTTCTATCCAACAAACACACTTGTAACAGGCTATGACATCATTTTCTTCTGGGTTGCAAGAATGATATTCTCAGGCCTTGAACATATGGATAAAATTCCGTTTGACACAGTTTTCTTCCATGGCCTTATAAGAGATGCGCAGGGTCGCAAGATGAGTAAATCTTTAGGAAACGGTATAGACCCACTTGAAGAGATTGAAAAATATGGAGCAGATGCCCTAAGATTTACCATAGTAACAGGCAATAGCCCAGGAAACGACATGAGATATTCCGACGAAAAGGTAAACTCTAGCAGAAACTTTGCAAATAAAATTTGGAATGCCGCAAGATTTATCTTGATGAATTTAGAGAATAAAGACGTAAAATGCGAGCTTCCAAAAAATCTGTCCCTTTCTGACAAGTGGATTTTATCAAAATATAACGAGCTTACAAGACAAGTTACTGAAAACCTTGAAAAATTTGAGCTTGGTACAGCAGTAAGCAAAATTTACGACTTCTTATGGGACGATTTCTGCGACTGGTATATAGAACTTGCAAAAATCACAATTAACTCAGGAAATAACCCTGAAAACGGTGCAGAACATGTTTTAGTTTGGGTACTGAGCAATACTTTAAAACTTTTACATCCATTTATGCCTTATATCACAGAAGAAATTTGGCAAGCACTTCCTCACGAGGGCGAGGCACTTATTATTGAAGCCTTCCCAACTTACTGTAAAGATTTAGCCTTTACAAAAGAGCAACAAGATATGGAAAACGTGATGGAGCTTATCCGCTCTATAAGAGCAAGAAGAGCAGAAATGAATGTTCCACCTTCCAAAAAAGCAAAACTTTCCATAGAAACCGCAAACGAGGAGCTGTTTAAATCGCAAGAGGCAGCTATATCTAAACTTTCATACGTAAGTGACTTTAGCTTTACAGCAGACTTTGACACCTCATCTGCCGTTGCAATAGTCACAAATGCCTGCAAGGCGTATATCCCAATGGACGAACTTGTTGACAAAGAAGCAGAAACTTTAAGGCTTACAAAGGAACTAGAGGCAGCACAAAAACAACTTGACACAGTAAATGCAAAGCTTAAAAATGAAACTTTCATGTCAAAAGCACCAGAAAATGTAGTAAAAGGTGTACGTGAAAACGGAGAAAAACTAAGTGAGCGCATAAGACTTATAAAAGAAACTTTAGATAAAGTTTAGAGTTGAGAGTTGAGAGTTGAGAGTTGAGAGTTGTGGTGGAAAATGCAAAGCATTTTCTTAAATTAAAGCACGCCAAAGGCGTGAACCTTAACTCTTTATTCTTCACTTTTCACTCTTCACTAAAAAATTTATAAAAATTTTTTAAAAGGAGAAAAATATGCTTGATATTAAATTTGTAAGGGAAAATCCCGATATTGTAAAGCAAAATATTAAAAATAAATTTCAAAATCAAAAACTTCCTCTCGTAGACGAAGTTATAGAGCTTGATGAGAAAAAAAGGGC
>CAYJJB010000076.1:0-1264 GCA_964370405.1 uncultured Eubacteriales bacterium
TGGTGGGCGATAACGGACTTGAACCGCTGACCCCCTGCACGTCAAGCAGGTGCTCTAGCCAGCTGAGCTAATCGCCCATATAAGGCGGTAATTTTAACCGCCTATACATTTTACAACAAATAGCATATATTTGTCAAGAAAAACTGCTTATCTGTAAATTATTTTTTCGCCTGTTAAAATACCGTCCAGTTCTTTTCTTGTCAAATAACCCTCAATGTCACCAAAGGTTTCAGTGGCTTTTGCGCCAAGCACTGCACCCCAGTGGCCTGCTTCTTTCACAGATTTACCCTCTAAAAGAGCTGCAATAAAGCCAGATCCAAATGCATCTCCCGCACCAACTGTATCGACACAGTTGCATGGGTATGGAGGTATGTGGACTGATTTTTCACGGTCTGCTACAAACACACCATTTGAGCCGTCTTTAATTGCTATATATTTTGTTATATCAGACTTAAAAATTTTCTCACAAAGCTCTTTTTCATCACTTGTGCCAAAAATAATTTCACCCTCATCTTTTCCAGTTAAAACAAAATCTGCCATTGACATAAGCTCTATCATCATGGGTCTAAAATCTGTGTCTTTCCAAAGTTTTAGTCTTATATTTGGGTCAAAGCTTACCTTTGCGCCGTGTTTTTTTGCAAGCTTTACCGCATGAAACACGGTTTCTTTGCAAGTTTCACTTAAAACAGGAGTTATACCAGACACATGAAATAAATCTATATCACAAAAAAGTTTTTCTGGCACTATGTCGGGCGTCATGGTAGACGCCGCAGAACCTGCCCTGTAGTAATTTACCTTGGTTTCATTTTGGGGACTTGTCTGTTTTATCATAAGCCCTGTCGGATAATTTTCGTCTGTGACAAGGTATTTTGTATTTACGCCTTCGGCAGAAATTTCACGTCTTATATACTCACCAAATTCGTCATCGCCCACTTTTGATACAAAGTAAACATCAAAACCTAGCTTGCTAAGGCCTATGGCACAGTTGCTTTCAGCCCCTGCAAGTTTTAGTGTAAAATCCCTAACATAACGCAGTTTTCCGTGCTCTTTTGGAGCAAGCGTTGTCATGGATTCACCCATGGTAACAATTTTCATATTTTCCTCCTATGATTTTAAGTACTAGTTAATAAGTGTGGTTCACTCCTACGACGTGTTTTAAATATAAAAATCCGCAGGATTTTCACCACAACTCTCAACTCTCAACTCTCAACTAAACAAATATTCGCCCTTACAGCTTCAATTTCATTCATATTAACAAGTGCAG
>CAYJJB010000076.1:1364-8860 GCA_964370405.1 uncultured Eubacteriales bacterium
ACTAAACAAATATTCGCCCTTACAGCTTCAATTTCATTCATATTAACAAGTGCAGGTATTGCGCCTTTTTTTGTTGCACAAGCCGAGCCTGCCGCATTTGCGCAGTCTGCAAATTCTTCTATGTCATTTTTTGAAAGCTCGTCTATACCCTTGCCACTTAATACAAGTTTTGACAAAAATGTTCCAAAAAAGCTATCACCTGAACCTGTGGTGTCTACAACTTTTACATCATAAGTCGCTTTTTTTACTGAAAAATCTTTTGTAAAAACCTCACAACCCTTAGGACCCATGGTGCAAATTACTATTTTAATTCCCTGAGATAATAATGCCTTTGCGCCATCTTCAATGCTGTCACAGCCTGTTATTAGAATAATTTCCTCATCTGATACTTTTATTATATCTGATTTAGAAATTAAAGATTTCATCTCGTTAACGCCTTCTTCTTCACTTTTCCATAGAGGTGGGCGCCAGTTTGGGTCGTAGGCTGTAATAACGTCGTTCTCTTTTGCAAAATTAACGGCAAATTGCACGGCGGATTTTGAGGGTTCGTTTGTAAGAAGTAAAGAGCCATAGCAAAATAGCTTTGCATTTTTAAGAGCTTCTTTATTAATTTCTTCCTTTGTAATTTGAGTGTCAGAGCCTGGATTTCTGTAAAAACTAAAGTCCCTGTCGCCTGTTTCAGACAGAGCAACAAAGGCAAGGCTGGTTTTTGCAGTGTCATCAAGTAAAAGATTGTCAGTACCCACGCCATTTTCTTTTAAACAGTCTTTTAAAAACAGACCGAACATGTCATTTCCTACTTTTCCAAAAAACTCGGTATCTACACCAAGTCTTGTGCACTGCACCGCAACATTAGCAGGCGCCCCGCCTGGATTTCTCGCAAAAAGTGGCGCTCCGCCCTCGTTTGCACCATTTGGTGTAAAATCAATAAGTACTTCTCCCATGCAAATTATATCGCTCATTTTTTTAACTCCTTTAATTTTTAATTTAGGCAAGAGCAGAGCCCTTGCCCTACACCGTAAATTGTGGTTTTGTTAATTTTCACCACAACTCTCAACTCTCAACTCTCAACTAATAACTACTAGTCTATCGTCAGTTTTATGCAAACCGGTGCTTTTTGGTCTATTCCTTTTGCCGACACTTTTAGGCACTCGTCTAAAAGTTCATATTCACAAGTATCGGCGCCTAGAATTTCAACATTTTTTATTATAGCATTAAATTTTCTATTTTTCTTTCCTAAAGTGTGAATTTTTACCTCGCCGCTTTTTGGCCAGTGCATTGAAAATACAAATAGATTATTCGGCTTAAATGTAAATCTAAAATCTTCTTCTTTATATTCTCCACGGTTTAAGTCGGTAAAATGTCCCTCTTCTAAAATGGTAGGGCCTTCGCCGTATTTTTTCCAGTGCGTGGTTTCATAAATTCCCTCGCCATTTACTTTAAGCCATTTTCCAACTTCTTTTAAAATATGTTTGTCCTCATTTGGGATAGTTCCGTCTGCCATAGGTCCTATGTTTAAAAGCAGAGAGCCGTTTTTGCTCACAACATCCACCAAGTCACAAATTATTTCATGTGGCTGTTTGTAGTCATTGCCTACTGTGTATCCCCAAGAATTTTTTGCAACAGATGTGTCATTTTGCCAGTAAGTAGGGGAGATGTCGCTAAGTTGACCTCTTTCAATGTCCCTTATTCCGCTTTGATACATAAATGCGTCGTTTTTGAAGTTTATTGCGACTTCCTCGCCCCATTCAAGTGCCTTGTTATAGTAGTAGGCGGCAAATTTTTTAAGGTAGGGCTTCATGCTCTCTACTTGTATCCACCAGTCAAAATAAATTACCTTAGGTTTATAATTATCCACAAGCTCACAGCATCTTACAAGCCAGTCTTTCATAAAGAAATCATCAACTTCAAAGCCAGATATTTGCTCTGTTTCGCCCTCTGGGAATGGCTCTTTTACCGATGGCCAGTAAATGTCGCCATACTCAGGTTCTTTTTTCATGTCGCTTTCAAATTCTCTCATACCTGCCATGAACCAGTAGTGTTCTATTCTGTGAGTGGAGGCGGTAAGTACCATGTCTTTTTTTTCAAGCTCGTTTTTTAAAAGACCTAAAATGTCTTTTTTAGGGCCCATTTTTGATGTGCACCAGTCAGAAATATCGCTGTGATACATTTGAAATCCGTCGTGGTGTTCTGCAACGGGCATTACAAATTTTGCACCAGCTTCATAAAATAGGTCAACCCATTCTTTTGCGTCAAATTTTTCTGCCTTAAACATGGGTATGAAGTCACGGTAGCCAAAGTCTTTGTGCTCTCCATAGGTTTTTATGTGGTGAGAAAACTCTGGTAAATCTTTTTTATACATGTTTCGGGGATACCATTCATTGCCAAATGCAGGTACTGAGTAAGCGCCCCAGTGAATGAAAATTCCGAATTTTGACCTTTTGTACCAGTCAGGCACTTTATGGTAAGCAAGGCTTTCCCAGTTATCTTTATATGTACCCTGTGCTATGTACGCATCAATCCTTTTTACTTCCTGCAAAATTTGCTCTTTTGTCATGCTCATTGTTTCATTCCTCCCATTGATATTAATTTAGCTGTTTGCTGTAGTCTACTTAAACTATGTGAGAAAAATTTTTCGTAGCCCTCACATAATAAATTAAGCTGTCTTTGTCCGCCCTTTAAAAGTGGCTCGCAGTAGCGTTTGCAACCACCTCTGCAAATTCCACCGAATTTACAGGCTCTACATTTATCATTAAATTTTAATGAGTCCTCTACAAATTTTAATTCTTTTCTTTTGTTATTAATTTCATTAAAATCGGTTTCGTTAATGTTTCCCAGCTTAAACTCGTCCAAAACATAAAAATCACATGGATAGCACTGTCCGTCCGCTTCAATTATGTGTTGCATAGAGCAGACTCCGCTCATGCCACAGGACTCTGGCGGATAGCCCAAAATCATTTCTATATAATTTTCAAATTGTCTAATATGAGGTGCCGTGCCGTTTAAAAAATCCCTGTGCCACAAGTCAAATAAATTACATAAAAACGTGCCCCAGTCTTTAGCTGATAGGGTAAAGGGCAGTTTTTCATCTTCTTTTCCAAAAGGTTGAAGACATGGAATAAATTGCAAATACTCAAAATTATTTTTCTTGAAAAAATTGTAAACTGTCTGTATTTTTTTTGCCGTAAGAGAATTTACAACAGTTAAAATATTAAAATCCACCTTATATTTTTCCAATGTTTTTATAGCGGAAAAAACCTTATTGTAAGAGCCTTTTTCACCCTCAAAAACTCTAAAACTGTCATGACATTCTTTTGTGCCGTCTAAAGATATTCCCACAAGGAACTTATTGTCATGAAAAAACTGTGCCCACTCATCGTCTATTACAATTCCATTGGTTTGTATTGCAAAGTTTATTTTTTGGTTTGGCTTTTTATATTTTTCACAAAGTTTTATAAAAGTTTTATAGTAGTCTAAACCAACTAGGGTAGGCTCGCCTCCTTGAAAGGCTATGGTTAGTGTGTCTTTTGCAAAGTCTGTTGCTTTTTTTACCAAATTTTCTAAGGTGTCAGTGCTCATAAACCCATAATTTTGCACTTCTCTATTTTCCAAAGTGTCAAAATAAAAGCAGTACTTACATCTTAAATTACAAAGCCCCGAGGCAGGTTTTATCATAATGTTCATAAAAATTCCCCACAAAATATATTTAATAAAATTTTACTCCTAAATAAGAAAATTTGCAAGAGAAAAATCCAGTCGAAACTGGATTTTTTATGAAAATATATAATTAAAAAGATGCGTGTGCAACATCAAGACCTATATACTCTTTCCAAACACTGACATAGTTCCTATGAAGCTCTACAGCACCTGTCGTAACAGATACTCTAAAAAGTAAGTCCTGTGACCTTGCTGTGTCAGACTGGGGATCTCCAATGGAGCTTGCGTCACTTGGAAGATTTAAGAGTGCACGCAGTTCTCTTTCAAAATCTTTCATCCACTGTTCTTGGGTGTCAGAATTTCTTCTGCCTACCATTATATTTCCACTTCCATCACCATAACCAGCGGAGCTAGAACTTGTGTCCCACCTTACAATTATATATTCATCTGGTATATCTATATCTGTGGTGACGGCAAGTATTGAAGTGGCATCAATTAAGGTTGTTGCTGTGTTAAGGTCAGAGGTTTTTCTGGATTCTTCAACAAATTTTAAATACTGCGGGGCAAGAACTGCAGACAAAACTGCAATTATTGCTATTACAATAATAAGTTCTACCATAGTAAAACCCTTATTTTGCTTGCAAATGTTCATTTCTACTCCTCAAATTAATAAATTTTATGGTGATTATATCATATATATAATTATGGGTCAAATCTACTTAGTTAAATCTTTTTAATATTTATAATACACTAGACAAACTTATAAAAAGTAAGTATAATTACAGTATACTAAGAAAAAAGGGGTACTAATATGAACGATTATAATAATGAGAATAACAATGGGCAAGACCCAAACCAAAATTATGGGTATCAACAAATGCCACCGCAAAATTATCCACCACAAAACAACATGCCACCCATGTATCAACAAATGCCATACATGCAACCAAAACCACCTCAAGGTTTATCAATTGCGGGCTTAGTTTTAGGAATAGTTGGAGTTGTGTTTAGTTTTGCTTTTTATATCGGAATACCTTGCTCAATTTTAGCGCTTATTTTCGGAATTAAAAGCAAAAACACATTTAGAGATTTCGGCCTTACAAACGGTAAATCAACTGCAGGTATAATTTTAGGAATTATTGGAATAATTTTGTCAATAATTTTCTTAATAATTATAATTTGGGCAGTAATCTATGCGGCAGAAAGCTATAGTTCTTTTAATTATTATTACGGATGGTAAAAAACATGGACTGTTATAAATGTGTAAAATCATTTATAACAGTCCATTATTTACTAGTCATTTAAATCGTTCATAACCATGCCTGTAATTACTTTTGGATAAAAGTAAGTTGATTTTTGCGGCATTTTTTCACCTGCTGCGGCAACCATTGCAATTTCTTCAACCCTTGTTGGGTTCATAATTACGGCGCACTGCACTTTTTTATTGTCCACAAAATCTACTGCTTCATTAAAATCTCTTGTATAAGTTAAATTTATTTGCTGTGCCATGTTTTCTTTGTCAATGCCTAATACTCTTTCAAGGACTAAGCTGTGAAGTACCGACACATCTAAATTTTTATATGCCTCACTTTTGTCTTTTAAAATTTCCTCCATAATAGAAATATCTTTTAAAATCATAAGAAGATATGTGCTATCGCCTGTGTAAAAAGCATATGCTTTTTTACCTTCGTTATAAAGTTTTTCAAGCTCTTCATTTACATTTTTTATATCGGTTTTTTCAAAAATGTCAAAATACTCTTGGCATTTTTCTTTTATGTCTAAAATATCAAAATTTTCTAAATCTCTTATCAGTCTGTGAGTAGGGAAGACCACAAGTCCTTCGTCTTCCATATCGCAAAGCATCATCATTACATAGTCTGAATTTTTTACTTGCAAATTATTTTCTTCACAGTATTTTTTATAATTTAGTGCGGTTTCATATCTGTGGTGGCCGTCTGCTATGTATATTTTTCTGCCAGCAAAGTCTTCACAAATTGCGTTTATAGCAAGTTCGTCATTTACAAGCCATAATTTATGGCGTACCATGCCGTCAAAATAATCATATCTTGGCTTTGTGTCCTTCGTCAAATTTTCAATTCGCTCTCTTGTCACGTGCTCGCTATCGTTATAAAGTGAGTAAATTTGGCTAAAGTTGCAGTTTGTTGCCTTCATAAGCTCAAATCTGTCCTGTTTTGCCTTTGACAGTGTTTCTTCATGCGGCAAAACTATGCCTTTTGAAAATTCTTCAAGGCGAACTCTGCATATAAGGCCTTTAAGGCTTTTGGGTTCTCCATAACTTGCCTTTGACTTAAACTCTTGCTCATAAACATAAATAGCTTCCATTAAATCATGTTCTAAAATATCGTTTTCTATCCAGTCGTTTAATGTGTTTTTTGCATTAGTATAGGCGTTTTCTCCCTTAGGAAGTTCAAGTCTTATCACGTTATATTCGTTTTCGGTAATATAAGAAAGACGTTGCTCCTCATTAATAATATCGTAAGGAGGACAGCAAAGTTTACCTATCTCTCCAGCCTTTTTCTCATTGTACCTAAGCGCTTTAAATGCTTTAATTTCTGCCATAAATTTACACCCTTTCTTTTATTAATGAAGATTAAAATATATATTTGAAAAATGCGAAGCATTTCACCACAACTCTTCACTCTTCACTTTTCACTCTCAACTATTAACATATGGTTCCGCCACCTACAACTATGTCGCCGTCATATAAAACAACCGCTTGACCTGGGCTTATTGCCCTTTGTGGCTCATCAAAAATAAGCTCAATTTTGTCATTGCCAATAGGGTAAACTGTGCAAGGCTGTTCTTTGTGTCTATACCTAATTTTTGCCTTTACTTTAAGCTCTTTTGGCGGGACATCATATGCTATCCAATTAAATTTTTCTGCTTTTAATTCTTTTTTGAAAAGTTCTTCATCTGAAACAAGTACCACTTTATTTTCGTCTACAAGTTTTTCACCCACATATAAAGGTGCTTTTAAAGAAAGTCCAAGGCCTTTTCTTTGTCCTATGGTGTAGTGAATTATACCCTTATGCTTACCCAAAATTTCACCGCTAGATGACACAAAGTCGCCTGTAGGATATTCTTTTTTTGAATTTTCTCTTATAACACTTGCATAATCACCATCTGGAACAAAGCAAATATCTTGACTATCTTTTTTATTTGCATTTATGAAATCTTGCGACGCTGCAATTTCACGAGCATCGGTTTTTTTCATAAATCCAAGTGGGAACAAAGTGCGAGAAAGTTGGTCTTGACTTAGTGTATATAAAACATAGCTTTGGTCTTTTGTGTCGTCCTCAGCCTTTTTTAAAAGGTATCTGCCATTTACATATTCCACTTTAACGTAGTGACCTGTTACCACATAATCATACCCTAATTCCTGTGCCGTGTAAAGAAGTTTTTCAAATTTTAAGTACCTATTACACTGTATACATGGGTTTGGGGTATTTCCATCTTCATATGCTTTTACAAAGTTATCTATAACTTTTTCTTTAAATTCGCCCGTAAAACTTAAAAGTTCAAACGGAATATCAAGTTTTTCACAGACTTTTCTTGCATCCTCAATATCCTGATCGCTACAGCAAGAGTTGTCCGCCTTCATAAATTTATCTTTACTGTTATGCAGTTTTAGGGTAATTCCCTTACACTCATAACCATCTCGAACCATAAGATAAGCGGCAACACTGCTGTCCACTCCGCCACTCATGGCAATTAACGCTTTTTTACTCATTTCATCACCATAATATTTATTTATAAATTACCGTCAAACTACTCAAAAACACCCATAGACATATAGCGCTCGCCGCCGTCTGGTAGCA
>CAYJJB010000077.1:0-8442 GCA_964370405.1 uncultured Eubacteriales bacterium
CAAAAAATGGCGAAAGTTTTCTTGCACAGTCTTTGCAAAGATTTCCGTCTTCAAGTTTTCTATTACCTAAAAGACCAATTTTTTCTCCACAAACATCGCAAAACTTTTTACTAAACAGTCCCATATAAATTACCCTTCCTTGTTTTTTTATCCATCACGAGTTATATTGCTCATAGAATGGCTTAAATAGTTTATTACACCGCTGTCATCTTCTTCAAAGCTTATGTATACATATGCCGTTTCATCTTCACTTGAACGCCATAGATATGACTTAAAGTCAGGATCATCATACTGAATTTCACCATCTACTCCATCAAAATAAATAGTTTTTATTTCATCATAAGTAAGTGCAGTTTTTATGGCGCTATCAGCATCTTCAATGCTTAAGAATATTTCACGAAGCTCATCTATTGTAAATTTCACATCTGTGGCAGTGTCTTGACTACTTTCCACTTGACTGCTTTCCTCTTGATTACTTTCTGGCTCGCTCTCACTGCTTTCAAGATTTTCTTCTGGTACAGCACTATCACTGCCTTCTATTTGAGCAATATCATAAGTAAATGTAAAGCTTTCGCCTTCATAGTCATAATCATAAGTAGCAGATAAAACACCATTTATAAGCGTTGGTGTAAACCATGTGTTATCTTCTTCTTTTAACGGAGCACTCAATATCCACGCTCCATCATCAACTATCGGGAAAAAAGTGTAATCGTGCTGCTCTATATAAAATGATATGAACTGTGCTGAATCACTTTCACCCTTTGGTGAATTGCTGTATATTTCAAAGTATGGTCCTACATCATTTGTATTGAGATAAGCCCAAATTTCATATTCACCATTATAGTCGTTTTCGCCAACATAATCAGTTATGGTTAGTACGCCATACCAATTTGATGGGTTTGAAAGAGTTTCTACTGCTATAGTTTTTTCACTGTCGTATCCAGGGAATGTAGAATCTGATGTATCTGTGTTTTCACTATCTTCACTTGACACATCTTCATTTTCACTACCTGCTACAGCTTCACTTTCACCATCTTTTACAAATGTAATATCAAGTCCTAAATTTAATAGGTTAATTATCTTTACCGTACTACCATCCATAGTTCCAGTGAATGAGTCTGCACCTTGGGTCAAGGTAAAACTTGTTCCACTCACTTCCCATTTAGCATTATGCGACTGTCCGCTCATATTTAAAACAGCACTTCCGTTTTCATCAAGCAAAAGTGTAATTCCACCTTCTGAAACATCTTCGGGTGCCATAGACACACCAAGCATTTCAACTGACGTAGCCGTGTACATGTCTGCATTTTCGCTTATATTTGCAGAACAAGAAGTAAATATAAATAGTGAGAAAACTATAAGCATAAACGTAATTTGCTTTTTCATAGTTTTTCCTTTCAAAAATTCACATTAAGCTGCTTTGTTTTTTGATGCACCAAGAATAAATAATATAGGCATTACAGCACCTGTAAGTAAGCCTACCCAGTTAATTCCAACAACTGATTGCATATTAAGCTCTGTAACTACAGGATTTCCCTGTGCGATAAGTGGAATGATAACTGAGCTTACTACATTAAGCAGTAAAACTATTACACCAAAAATCAAGCATACCATTGCTTTTTCAGGTTTTTTGCTAAATGCAACGCCAATAATACCTGTGACAAGTTGCAAAATAGCTCCTATAACCGCAGTAATTGACATCATATTAAGCATGCCTGTAAGACCGCCGTCATCTACACCTGTCACCATCGAACTAAGTGCGATAGTTGCAGTTGCAGCAATACCGCTTATAATAAGTCCTAGTCCGCCGAAAATAATCATTAATATACCTACAACTTTTAAAAATCCTGATCCCGCTGGTTTATTTTGTTCCATAATAAATCCTCCATAATTATAATGTTTTATTTTTTTGATAAGGTTTACAGATTAGCAATTATATCCACAAGATAATTTAGCCCTGATGAACTGTACAGAAATAAATCTATCTCTTCATTTTTAAATGCATTGTTTGCAACACTTGCAGATTTTGGAAAATTTTCTTCATCTACTATCAATACGATTTTGCATTTTGGAAGAAAATCTTTTATTATTTCCGCCCTATGTAGCCAATCATTTAAAGACAAAGGATAATAATCCCGAAGCTCTGCAAGCAAAATATCTGCACTCATGCTCCTGCACATAGAAAAACAACTGGTAATTTCAGGTATTTCTTCTATTTTTATTTCAGGATTTTTCACAGAGATAGCATGAATAATGCCTGAGGACAATAACTTATTTTGGATATAAACTGCTATAGATTTCATATTTTCACCTCCACTTTTTAAATTTTACTTCTGCGTTATAAAAATTATAACAAGAATAATTTGAAATTATATCGTGTATTTCCGCTAAAAACAAAAAAATAAAGCTACTAGCAATGATTTTATACATTTCTAGTAACTTCATTTAATTAAAAATCGCTCTCACCTGTTATAATAAACTTTTTTGTTGCAACATCTGCTACCAGCCTTAATAAGTTATTGTAGCCTGTCTTTGTTTTAATATTACTTAAATGTGTATCTAAGGTTCTGCTTTTAATATTTAACAGCTCGCATACACTCTCATTTGAATGTCCATTTACTTTTGCCTGTAAAACTTCTAGTTCTTTTGGTGTAAAGTCTGAAATTTTTGCCATACCTATTGTTATCACAGGTTGTGATTCAGGATAATAGGTTTTTCCACTTAAAACATTATCCATTACTTCAAGCAAATCTAAATCCGCATGGTCTTTATACCAAAATCCTTCACACCCTGCTTCTTTTGCTTCTTCTATATGCCTTTTTTGCAAAACAAATGTTAAAATAATTACTTTTGTTTTCGGAAAAAGTTTTTTAACCTGCGCTGCAACTTTTATTCCATTTTCTTTGCCACCTGTATAAATGTCCATTAGTATTAAATCAGCCGGTTCATATCGAAGTTCTGGAATTAATTTATCTGCATCAGAAAAAGTTTTCAAAAGCTCATACTTACCCTCAGCTCTTAGTATTGCGTATTTCATAAGTGCTTGCGAACTACTTTGATCATCAACTATTATCACTTTACACATAATATTCCCTCCACATTCTCTTTATATAAAACCACTGTCATAGTAACACCGTCATTGCAAGTCATATCCATTTTGCCACCCACATGCTCAATTTTTTGGCGAAGACCTAAAAGCCCGCCACCTTCTTCAATTTTCTCCCTATAAAGCTTATCTTCATTATGTATTTTAATCACTACACTTTTATTTGCTTCAATAATATCAACCATAAGTTTTTCTGCCTGTGCATGTCTATATGCATTTTTAAGCATTTCATTAATGCATAGCAGTGTTATCTCTTTACATTTATCATCTTTTGGCACTTCTCCATTTACAAACACTTTACACCCAAGCTTATCACCAAACAAAATTATTTGCTCTAAATTCAAATACGTATTTCCATCACTTGATAAGTCTGTAATAACACTGCCTAAATCGTCCCAGTATTTTGCAACCGCTCTTGCTGCATCTATATCCGCATTTTCTCTAAGTGTTTTTTTGGTAAGTGTAAGCAAATTTCCAAAATTATCGTGAAAATTAATTTTCATATTCACTGTAACTTCTTCTTGTGCATTTTTTTCTACAATATCATTAATTTTTTTAAGCCTTTCTTGTTGTTCAAATAGTTTCTCATTAACTCTATCTGCATTTCCACTCAAATTATAAAGCTCTGTAATATCTGAGCCTATAATTTGGTAACTGCCACTATCTTGCAAGCTGACTGACGTTTTTGAAAACTGCCATACTTCACCATTTTTCAAGATAAAAGCAGGTGCTTCACCTTTTATAACGCAAATGTTTTCATCGGACAATTTAAGTAAATCTGCCCAAAATACATTTGCATTTTGAAGAGGTTTTCCTGTTAGCTCTTTACACAATTTGCGTATAATATTATTTGAAAGATAAAGCCCCAAATCATCTGACATGAATGCAATACCAGATGGAAGGTTTTCTAAAGCTTCTTTGATAGAAAATTTATTTATGCTATTTCTATTAATCTTATATGCCATATATGTCGAATATATAGCAAAAAATATACTTGCTGCATCCCAAAGCATTTGAACAGAAAAAGGTATACTAGCTACAAATTGCGCTGCACTTGAAAAACTGTTACCCTCATAATTTGGAAAAACGCTGCCAAATTCCACCGCTGCTGCCCAATAAATCATGTTTATAAAAATCATAACTGATAATACACTTATTCTAATCTTACTTTTTTTACCTGTCAAGTTCATTATTAATGCTATAAGTAAAATTATAATATTAACAGTGGCTAAAGCTATTAAATACCCTTTTTGCACGTCATTTAAAGGCATACACTCACCCTTTCATATATTATTTTGCATGACACACGAAATATGGTAGCAGTCATTTTCATTTAAAATTTGCAGTTTTTTATCAGCAAAATCATCAGAATCAATTTTTACATCTGTTGCAATTTGCAGTGCAAAAATTATATTATCACTTGAAAAATTATATGTAATGTAAATTGTATCAAAATTATAATGAACATATTCAATAATATTTTGATATATATCAAAAGTTCTCATTGCCTTTTCTAAACTAAATTTATAATCGCTATTAATATTGATTACACAGGTTTTACCATAAAACTCAAGCAGTTGAAACGACTCTAAAAAGCAGCGCCTCATTTCATCGCCTGCAATGCATTTTTCAGTTTGCTCTGTTAAGATTAAATTAACTTTTCTTTTAATATAAGTTGATGTCATACTTATTTCAAACAAAAGCCTCGCCATTTCATCATTATCTATATCAGAATTTTTTTGTAATTTTGATTCAATTTTTTTGCCAAACGGTAAAACTTCTTTTAACATGATATTATGCAAGTCATTTAATTTTTCAAGCCTTGCTGTTTCACTTTTCTGCTCATTTTCAAGGCTTAAAATATCTATTTCACTGTGCAGTTTATTTCTTAGCAACTTAAGTTGACTAATTTTAGAATTAATTTGGCTTACATCATTACTCCAAACAACATATCCACCACGAATTTTTGTTATATTTGATATAGTATTATTGCTAAACGATGTCGCTCCCATTTTTTTTATAATATTAAAGTTTTCTTTTGAAAGCGGCAAAGCATTTTCTGAAAAATAAATTACCTCTCCGTTATCATCTAAAATTTGCGCTCTAATATCCGATACCAAAAAGCACTCCTGATGTCCTATGTTTGAATGTATTAGACCTGAGCGTATAAATGATTCAAGCAGTGCAACTGCCATGGCAGAACCAAAAATTGTTACATCAAGATAATGGCCTATTCCATAGGTCGGCTTAATTACGTAGCTCACACAATAAATAATAGTGCAAATTATTACTAATGCAGGCAGCCTTATCGCTTTTTTTATATTCATAGATGCTATAAATTTTCTTGCAATAATTACACTTGAGCTCATTACTATCAAGAAAATAAAGATAACGACAATATAATAGACTATACCATGACTGTAATCAAGTCCGTATGCATGAGTATTTAAATCTATGTCAAATGCTAATTTATGAAAATCATTTGTAAGTACCAGTAAAATAAGCACTATCGCAGGAATAAACAATAGTTTTACCTTTTTATTAATTTTATAGTCCTCATTTTCGCCTACATATAAAGAAATAAAAAAGAAAAATAGTGGTAGCAATATCATAGGAATGTAATATAAATACCAAAAAAACCTATCTTCAAATATAAGTTCCGAAAGCGCATACCACTTTATAGACCTTACCGCAATCCAAAAAATTATTGTAACTCCAATTAACATTAAATATGTGCGTACATGGCCCTGCATTATTCTACTGTAAATACTTATACTCCAATATGAAAAAATTCCTATGTAAATCCCAATTGAAATTATTAAGCCTATAGAAACTTCAAATTTCATATTCACAGGGCAAAAAACAGATGCATAATGTAAAAAACCACCTAGAAATAACAGAGCTAAAAATAAAGTTGTTTTAGCTACAGTTTTGATAATATAGTTTTTCATCCGCATCCCCACTTTCTAATATTTTTATTATAGTGCAGTTAAAGATAAAAAGTCAAATACAATAAAAAATTTAGTAAAATATACGAGTAATACAAGAGTATGTGAGGGAAATAGAGTCTGACCGATACAATTCGAACTCGGATTGCATCGGTCAGGCTATCAAATTTATATATTACAATTTTCAATTATACTCATAGCACATTTTATCCCGTCTACTGCGGCAGAGGTTATACCTCCTGCATATCCGGCGCCTTCACCACAAGGATATAAACCTTTAATGAGTAATGACTGCATGTCATCTCCTCGCAAAATCCTTACAGGAGATGAACTTCTAGTTTCTGGTGCCGTTAAAAGTGCATCTGCAAAATCAAAACCTTTTAGCCTATTTGAGAAAATACTTATCCCCTCTTTCATAGACTCTGTAACATAATTTGGAAGCAGTTTACCTATATCACAAAAGCTTGTCCCCGGTTTATATGTAGGCTCAACTTCACCAAAAGCTCTGCTTTCCCTGCCATTTATAAAATCCTCAACTCTCTGGACAGGTGCGCTGTAATTTTTCCCTGCCATACTAAAAGCACTGCGTTCTAAATCCTGTTGCAAATGCATTCCTGAAAGCACATGTTCAGATTTGAAGTCATCTGGCGTTATCCCTACTAATAGGGCAGAATTGCTATTTACTGCATCTCTTTTAAAATTACTCATACCGTTTGTAACCACCATGTTTTTTTCAGATGACGCACCCACAACGTAACCACCAGGACACATACAAAATGTGTATACGCCTCTGCCGTTTTTAAGTCTTTGCGACAGTTTATAATCAGCAGTGGGTAAAAGCTGATGCATTTTCCCGTACTGCGAATAATTTATATCCTCTGCCCTATGCTCAATTCTAGCACCTATTGAAAAAGCTTTTTGCTCCATAGGTATTTTTTTATTTTCCAGCATCACAAAAGTATCCCTTGCGCTATGCCCTATCGCAAAAATAACATTGTCGCTTTCATAAAACTCTTCCTCACCGCCACACTTTGCGCTAAGGCCTATTGTTTTTCCGTCTTTATGTTTAATGTCGGTAACACAGGTTTCAAACTTTACTGTACCACCCAAGAATATTATTTCTTCTCTTAATTTTTTTACAACCTCACACAGTTTGTCTGTACCAACATGAGGTTTTGCATCATACAAAATTTCAGGCGGTGCACCATGTTTTACAAGCTCTTTTAGCACCATTTTAATTCTTGCATCCTTAGTTCCTGTGTTTAGCTTACCGTCAGAAAACGTGCCAGCTCCGCCCTCGCCAAACTGAACATTTGAATTTTCGTCTAGTTTTTTTGTTTCCCAAAACAAATTTACATCTTGCTTTCTTTTTTCAACTGCACGCCCTCTTTCAAGCACTATCGGGCACAGTCCTGCTCTTGACAATACCAATGCCGCAAAAATTCCTGCAGGGCCAAAGCCTACTACCACTGGTCTTTTTTGCATGGGCTTTAATTTGGGTACAAAAAACTCAAGTGGCTTTGCACTGCTCACATTTTTTCTTTTTACAAATTTATTTTCATTTTTAACTGAAATATCTACTGTATAAATATATCTAATCTGCGACTTATCCCTTGCATCTATAGACTTTTTAACAAGTTCTATCTCCAGAATTTCATGAAATTTTGCAAAAATACTTTTGCATACCGCATTTTTAATGTCGTTTATATCATGCTTGATTGGCACTATTATATCACTTACTCTAAGCAAAATTTCACAACCTTTCTATATCACTGCATTTTGGGCGGCTATAATTGCACTGCTCCACGCAAAATGGAGGTTAAACCCACCGCAGT
Organism: uncultured Eubacteriales bacterium; assembly: GCA_964370405.1. GTDB lineage: Bacteria > Bacillota > Clostridia > Oscillospirales > Acutalibacteraceae > SIG603. The sequence continues at coordinate 7,890 of CAYJJB010000077.1, forward strand.
TTCCGTGTACGTTTAATATCTCTCCTACAAAATAAAGACCCTTTTGTTTTTTTGATTCAAATGTATTAATATCAATTTCATCAAGTGGCACTCCGCCAGATGTTACTTGTGCATCTTTAAAATCTGTTGCTTTGTGCACGTTTATTTTGAAGTTTTTTGTGGCATATGCAATTTTTTCAAGTTGTTTATCACTTATCTCTCCTACAAGGCCTAGCATATCCACATCGCATTTTTTAAGTATTTCTCGCCCGAGTTTTGTATTAATAACACCGCCCAAAAGATTTTTACTTTCGTATTCTTTATGGTTTTTCTTATAACTGCTTAAAAACTCAAAAAGCTCGTTTTGTGTTAAGCTTGGGCAAAGGTCTATTTTTATGAATATGTTTTTATCATCAGGTAAAGACAAGGTAAATGGTGACAGCTCAAACACGCAAATACCTGAAACTGCTTTTTTAGAAAATATAAGTTCTCCACTTGCCGATTTAATTTCTTTGTTTCCAAAAAAGAGAGAAACTTTCGCCCTTGCACGCACTCCCTCTACATTTTTAATAAA
>CAYJJB010000078.1:0-8263 GCA_964370405.1 uncultured Eubacteriales bacterium
CCATCGCTTAATTTTTTATAGCTAAGCTTAAGGTTTAAAAATGCCTCTAAAACTTTTCTGGGGTTAGAAAGTAAAAAGCTGTACTGTGTGGATTTTCTCATATTCTCACAAAGCGCCATAAACTGCGGTATTAAATCTATTTGAGTTTCATTTAAGGTAAATTTAAATTCAGTTTTACTGTTTTCCTCCAAAAGTTTTTTAATAAATTTTGGAAGTAGGGCAGGGGCACTTAAATAAATTTCACCTATATATCCATTGCTACCTTTTACAAAGTAACCTTTAAATTCATCGTTTTGTGTAAGTGCGATAAGTTTGTTATCCCAAGAGTGCATAATGTTTAAAAACTGTTCGTCGCTGCCGTTTCGCACACCTAATAAAGGGATGTTTTTTTGCAAATTGCGAACTTCTTTTATAAGTTCTTTATCGCTGTTTGTAATGGTGACAAGCTTTACATTGTCTGTCGAAAACTCTTTATACATATGGCGCACATTGTCTTCATTTACATTAAATATAAGTTCGGTGCCGGCAAGTTCAAAACCAAAATACTGATATCTCTGCCTTTGTCCGCCTAAAAAACCTATGTCACAACTCTCTCTAATTTCTTTTACAGCGCTGTTCATCAGTTTTTTCATATAGCCTTTGCCACGTGAGTAAGGATGAACTGAAACCGTGCCTATTCCACCTACTTTAAGTGTATAGTCACCGACCTTTACGCATGATTTTTGTAGTAAAACCAAGGCTTTTATCTTCTCGTCTTCTTTGCAGACATAATGATAAATACCGTTTACGGTGTTTTCATCTCCATAAAGTTTTGGTAGCGTTTTTTTAAAATTATGTGGTCTGTGGTCAATGCTAAACACGTAATTTGCAAAGTCTATGATATCTTCGTAGTCTTTTTTAGTATCGGTTACATAATACACAGCCATAAAATCACACTTACCCTTCAATTTTTGTCCAAACTCCGTCCACAACAGAATAACGTCGTTTTTCGTTAATTTCCATTTTCTTTTCAATTTCTTCGCCCAAATTTATGCCCTGCATTTCGGCAATGCCCAGTAAATATATGGCAATATCCGCAAGTTCTAGGCCAAAGTCATCTTTTTTCTTATCATAGGCTTCCACAGCTTCCGAAACTTCGGTATGTAGATATAAAAACTGTATATGCATATCTGTCACATTGAAACCTTGGTTTATTTTGTTTTGATAAACTCGTTTTTGTGCAGCTAAAGTGTCCATATTAATACTCCTTTTTCATTGCCATTAAGTTTAGAAAACTTTTTTTCTTTCAAAAAGTTTTCTCTTTTTTAGCTTTGCTAAAAAATTCACTTTCAAAAATGCGCTTCTAAGCATTAGATTTCGCTTTTTGCGAAAAGTGACAAAGGCTCTGCCTTTTGAAACCGCAAATTTTTGAAAAAATTTGATTAAAACTTTCAACTCTAAACTATCCACTCTCAACTAGTTAAAGCTCTTTTCTGCCCTCAATCGCTCTTGAAAGCGTGATTTCGTCGGCATATTCTAAGTCTGCACCTACAGGTATTCCGTATGCAAGCCTTGTCACCTTTACACCAAGTGGTTTAATAAGTCTTGAAATATACATGGCGGTAGCTTCGCCCTCAACTGTGGGGTTTGTTGCCATTATTACTTCTTTAACAGTGCCATCACTTAGTCTTTTTAAAAGCTCTTTTATTTTGAGTTCGTCAGGCCCTACTCCGCCTAAAGGCGAAATTGCGCCGTGAAGCACGTGGTAGCCTGCATCAAATTCATTTGTACGCTCTAGCGCAAAAACGTCTCTTGGGTCTTCTACCACGCAAATTATTTCTTTGTTTCGGCTGTCACTCTTGCAAATTGAGCAGGTTTCGCTGTCGGTTAAGTTGCAACACACTTTGCAGTAGGTAATTTTTTGATGTGCATCTAAAATTGCCTGAGCAAACTCTTTTGCGTCTTCCTCTGACATATTTAGTACATGATACGCCACACGCTGTGCCGATTTATGTCCTATGCCTTGAAAGCTCTCAAACCAGTCCACAAGTTTTTCAAGTGGAGCTATGTGATACTGCGCCATGATTAAAACATTCCTGGAATATTCATTCCGCCTGAGATTTTTTCCATTTCTGTATCTTTTTCTGTAACAGCAGCTCTTATTGCTTCGTTTACAGCGGCAATAATGGTGTCTGTCATCATTTCTATGTCATCAGGATCTACGATTTCAGGTTTAATGTCAATAGATTTTACTTCAAGTTTTCCTGTAACTGTCGCACTAACCATGCCGCCACCTGTAGCTACTGTGTACTCTTTTGCTTCAAGTTCAGCTGTAATTTTCTCCATATTCTCTTGCATTTTTTGTGCTTGTTTTGCTAGTTGTTGTATGTTTGATGGACCGCCGCCACCCATTCCTTGTGGTAATCTTGCTTTCATAATTTATCTCTCTCTTTCTTTTTAATTATTTTTCTATTACTTCTATGCCAGCTTTTACCGCATCTTTAATGACTTGGTCTATGGCATTTGTAGTTTCTGTTTTTCCTGCATCGTCTTTTAAATACGGGCCTATATTATATCCTTTGCCCGTAACACTTGCAATTGCCGCCTTTAAGCTGTCCCTGTGAGTGGCATTTTTTCTAAGGTATTCAAATGCAAGTTCTGAGCCGTCAATTAACATATAATTTCCACTTAAATAAGCGGTTGAGCCATTAAATGCCATGCCGACGGTCATAGAATGATTTTTCATTATGTGCATAACATCAGGCCATCTATCAAATACTTTCGCATTTTTAGAAAGCTCTTTAATATCTTTGTTTTCTTGAGCTATCGCCATGGGCGACGGGGCTTTTTCTGCCTTTTTAACGACAGGTTGAGCTTTTAAACTAACAGCACCACTCTCAAGTGCCTCAAGTCGCCTAATAATGGAGGCGTTTGAATTGTCTGTATCGGGTGAGCACAAACTTACAAAGGACATTTCCATTTCTACACGACGGTTAACACTTTTCATTTTATCAAGTGCAGTACCAAAGCGTTCAAGTGCGTGGAGTATAAGAGTAAGTGACATGGAAAGTGCTTGCTCTGTCATTTTTTCATACTCATCATTAGATGCACGAACCATAGCTTGTGCGTTTTTTGTAGTTTTAATTAGCATCAAATTTCTAAAATGTGTAACAAGTTCACTGCAAAGTGTACCAATGTCTTTTGAATTTTGATGAAGCTCGTCTATAATTTGTAAAGCGGTGGAGCAGTCTTTTTCTTTTATGCAGTTTGCAAGTGAAATTAAATGTTCACGCCCTACTATGCCTGCCATATCATTTACTAAATTTATATCTATATCAGTGCTTTTTGCCATGCACCTGTCAAGCATAGACAGTGCATCTCTCATGCCACCATCGGCAAGTCTTGCTATTAATAAAGCACTTTCATCGCTAATATTTGCATTTTCAAATTCACATACTTTTTTAAGCCTGTCTGCTATATGCTCTGGAGTAATTCGTTTAAAGTCAAATCTTTGGCATCTCGATAAAATTGTAGGAAGCAGTTTATGTACCTCTGTTGTAGCTAAGATGAAGATTACATGAGAAGGCGGCTCTTCCAGTGTTTTTAAAAGTGCATTAAAAGCAGAGTCTGAGAGCATATGAACCTCATCAATTATATATACTCGGTATTTTGCACTGGTTGGAGTAAAACTTGCTTCTTCAATAAGTGCTCTAATGCTGTCTACACCATTATTGCTTGCAGCATCAATTTCCATTACATCAAGTATAGAACCGTTTTCAATTCCCTTACAGTTTTCACATTCACAACACGGGTCTCCGTCTTTTAAGTTTAGGCAGTTAACTGCCTTTGATAAAATTTTTGCGCAAGTGGTTTTGCCAGTACCTCTTGAACCTGTAAATAAATAGGCATGAGAAACTTTATTTGAGGCAAGTGCATTTTTAAGTGTTTTTGTAACTTGTTCTTGCCCTATAACGTCTGAAAAAACGGCAGGACGATATTTTCTATACAGTACTTTATATGCCATAAATTTCTCTCCTTTTCCATAAAAAAATAAAAAACAAGACAGTTTCCGAAAAATATGTGAACGGACAGGCACCCTGCATCGCACAAGAGAAACCGCTTAATGCTGCTCGGTTCCCCGCCTGACATGGTTCACGGGCTCTCGCCGCGCAGACCTATCCGCTCGCATATTTTTCGGCCAAAACCTGTCCTGCCTAATATACGAAAATATTAAATTTTGAGCACTTTGTAACTTTAAATGCTCGACCAAACTATTATACACTTAAATTTTAAAAAATTCAAGGGGTAATTTTATTTAATTTATAATTTTATTTAACTTAGTAATTGATAGTTAATAATTATTAATTGTGGTGAAATGCTTCGCATTTTTTACACTATTTCATCAAGTCTGCCTGTGTCGGGGTCCATTAAATAGCCTCCTACAAAGACATCCTTTGGTATTAGTGGGTGCTTTTTAATTAAATGCACAGTTTCTTTTACAGATTCTTTAGGGTCTTCAAAGCCTTTAAACCACTCGTTAACGTCACGTCCCATATATTCCATAAAGTCTAAATCGTCTTGTACCACACCACGCTCTAGCATTTTTTTTGTAATTTCTGCTGGGTTTACACTTTGAACACCGCAGTCATAGTGGCCAATAACCAAAATTTTCTCCACATCTAAGTCGTAAATTGCAATTAGTAAACTGCGCATTACACTGCCAAATGGGTGACTTATCAGTGCACCTGCATTTTTAATAATTTTTACATCGCCATTTTTAAAATCAAGTGCGGCAGGCAAAAGCTCTGTAAGTCTTGCGTCCATACAAGTTAAAATAGCTATTTTTTTCTTTGGGAATTTTGAAATATGATACTTTTCATATTCCTTATCATCTACAAATTTTTTGTTAAATTCTATTATATCGTTTATAGCCATAATCACCGCTCCTTTTTTTAAATTATATATTAAATAAGATGTAAATGCAAGTCTTGGTGGTTTTAGACAAATAAGAATATGAAAATTAGGTGAAAATTTTTACTAAAATCTAGTAGAAATTTGAAAACACTTATGTTATAATGTCCGTGAATTGAATACAAAACAAATAAAAATGTATTGGAGATATGGACATGAATAATAAAATGCCTGCCCTTGTAAAAGCAGAAGCTAAAGTAGGACTTACACTTCAAGAAGTGGATATTCCTACAGTTGGACTTAACGATGTACTAATTAAAATTAAAAGAACATCTATATGTGGAACGGACTTACATATTTATAATTGGGACGAGTGGTCACAAAAAACCATACCAGTACCTATGGTAGTAGGACATGAGTTTGTTGGAGAAATTGTTGAAACTGGCTCTAATGTGCGTGGTTTTGAAATAGGCGAGTTAGTTTCAGGTGAGGGACATATTGTGTGTGGCCAATGCAGAAACTGTCTTGCGGGCAGACGTCACCTTTGCATGAACACATTTGGTGTTGGTGTAAACAGATCGGGTGCTTTTGCAAAATATTTATCAATACCTGCCACTAATGTGTGGAAATGTACTGACGGAATTTCAGAAGATATATATTCACTTTTTGACCCACTTGGAAATGCAGTGCACACAGCGCTTTCTTTTGATTTAATTGGGGAAGACGTGCTTATTACAGGTGCAGGCCCCATAGGAATAATGGCAGCTGCAATTTGCAAACATGTAGGTGCAAGGCATGTTGTGGTAACAGATATGAACGAATATAGACTAAATCTTGCAAAAGAAATGGGAGCGACAAGAGTAGTTAATGTAAAGGAAGAAAGCCTTACAAATGTAATGGAAGAACTTAATATGAAAGAGGGCTTTGATGTAGGCCTTGAAATGTCTGGAAGCCCTGCGGCGTTTTCATCCATGGTAGATGCAATGCACCACGGTGGCAAAATTGCACTTTTGGGAATACAAAAACCTGGCACTACAATAGATTGGGATAAAATTGTTTTTAACGGACTTACAATTAAAGGTATTTATGGCCGTGAAATGTATGAAACTTGGTATAAAATGACTTCCATCTTGCAAAGTGGCTTAAATATTGATAAAATAGTTACACATAGATTTGACTACAAAGATTTCGAAAAAGGTTTTGAAGCGATGAATTCAGGTATGAGCGGTAAGGTTGTGCTTGACTGGACAACAGCATAAGGAGTAAAAAATGAAAAATTCACTAAAAACATTTAAACAAAGAGTAGAAGAAATTAAAGCAGAAGGCCTTTACAAAGAAGAGAGAGTAATTACCACACAGCAAAGTGCAAGAATTAGCACAAACAAAGCTACAAATGTACTAAATATGTGCGCAAATAACTATCTTGGACTTTCAAATAACCCTGAGGTTATAAAGGCGGCAAAAGAAAGTTACGACACATGGGGTTATGGACTTTCATCTGTTAGATTTATTTGTGGCACACAAGAAATCCATAAAAAACTTGAAAAATCAATAAGCGAGTTTTTATCAACTGATGATACAATCCTTTACTCATCATGCTTTGATGCAAATGGAGGGCTTTTTGAAACACTTTTGTCAGATAAAGATGCAATTATAAGCGATGAACTTAACCATGCAAGCATAATTGATGGTGTAAGACTTTGTAAAGCGCAAAGATTTAGATACAAAAATAACAATATGGAAGACTTAGAAGCAAAATTGATTGAGGCAAAAGATGCGGAGATTAAGCTGATTGCAACAGACGGAGTTTTCTCAATGGACGGCACAATAGCAGACCTTAAAACAATTTGCGATTTAGCCGATAAATACGACGCACTTGTAATGGTTGATGACAGCCATGCAGTGGGGTTTGTGGGCGAAAAGGGCAGAGGAACACCTGAGTACTGCGGAGTTTCTGATAGGGTAGATGTTATTACAGGTACACTTGGAAAAGCTTTAGGCGGTGCAAGTGGTGGATACACAAGTGGTAAACAAGAAATTGTTGATTTACTAAGACAAAGAAGCAGACCGTATCTATTTTCAAACACCTTAGCGCCAGCAATTGCAAGTGCTTCGCTTAAAATATTTGAAATGCTGTCTGGCAGCACAGAAATTCGTGATAGACTTGAAGAAAACACAAAATATTTCCGTCAAAGCCTTGTAGATTTAGGTTTTGATATACCAAAGTCAACTCATGCAATAGTGCCAGTAATGTTATATGATGAAAAAGTTACAGTTGAATTTGCAAGAAAAATGATGGAAAAAGGCGTATATGTAGTAGGTTTTTCATTCCCTGTAGTGCCAAGAGGCAAGGCGAGAATAAGAACCCAAGTTTCAGCAGCACATAATAAAGAGGACTTAGATTTTGCAATTAAGTGCTTTAAAGAAGTAAAAGACGAAATGGGAATATAGCGCAGTTGTTAGCCGAGTAAATATAAAACGAACCCGTATATGAACTTGGCGAAACAGAGCGTGGCAAATAAGTTGCCACGCTCTGTTTATTTTAGTATGACTTTAAAAATAGTCAAACACCACTTATAAATTTCATTACCTTTTTTTCTTGTGCATTTGGATTGAGTTTGTAAATTTGCTCCTTAATTTCTTCTATCGCTTCCTCTTCAGAAATTTTTTGCGCATTAATAAAAACATCTTCACTCCAAAATTCCTCGACCCTGCAAAATACTGTCGATGACCAGCCGTATTCCTCACCAAATTTATTGGTTTTTTGAGCTGTTCCACACATGGTTATATACATTTTCATTTGAAGTTCAGTCAGTGCACGGTCAAATTTAGATTTTTCTTCTTTTGAAAAATTTCCCAATTTTTTAATAAGCTGTACAGGTAGGGCGCCGTGTTCGCTTAAACAGTCATAAATTCTTTTTGAAAAATTACTAATGTTTCCGTCCATATAATTTTCCATCAAGGATTTATTTTTACGCCTTGCGGCAAGAAAGTACGGGTACCACTGCCTTGAAATATACCCACCTTTACCAAAGAATAGCTTTGAATAAGCGATGTCATTTCGCTCGTTTAAAACTCGAATACGCCACTCCCATGGATCAGTTTCTAAATCACCTGTATGCCAGCGCACAGGGGTGTCGTAAAAAGGATCTTCCTTCCAACCCCAAGTGATTAAGGAAAAAATGCCGTCCGAATTCCCTCCTGCAAGAGAAAATCCGCAGTCAAGTAAATTTGAAACAAAATCATCATAATTATAAATCTTCATTATTTTCACCATAAACGGGTTCAGATTATATGAACTCGGTTAACCTTAAACATAAAATACTGTCTAATAATTATAGCTCAATAAAATGAATAAGTCAAAATAGCCGAG
>CAYJJB010000079.1:0-954 GCA_964370405.1 uncultured Eubacteriales bacterium
AATCTCAAACAAGCTGCGGCTGTTCCTCAAAAGTAGAAACAGCTCCAAGCTGCGGCTGTTCCTCAAAAGTAGAAACAGCTCCAAGCTGTGGTTGTTCCTCAAAAGTAGAAACAGCTCCAAGCTGCGGCTGTTCATCAAACGATAACGAAACTTTAACAGATGTAAAGCCCACATTTTTTATGAAAGTAAAAAGTATTTTCACTTACGCTTTTGGCAGCTTTTTAGATGAAATTGCGCTTAATTTTGTTATAGGTTTAATTATTGCAGCACTCATAAGCACTTTTGTTCCACAAGAATGGTTGTCAAGCTTTACAAATCCTTTTTTAAGTATGCTTGCAATGCTTATAATAGGCATACCTATGTATATTTGCTCTACAGCATCAATTCCCATTGCGCTTTCTCTTATGTTAAAGGGAATTTCACCAGGAGCCGCGTTTGTGTTTTTATTTGCAGGTCCGATTACAAATATTGCTTCTCTTGCTATTTTAGGTAAAACTTTGGGTAAAAAAGTTCTTTGCATATATTTAGTGTCTGCGGCATTTTGTGCTATGGTATTTGGATTTATTTTAGATTATATAATTAATATCTCAGGATATACTGGTATTAGCAATATAATACAATCCGCTCACGAGCACCATACACCTATTTACATGGTGGCAGTTGCGGTAATTTTTGGAGCGCTAATTCTTGTAAGCCTTGTTAGAAAATTTCTTCCCAAAAAGACAAAAACTTCTTGTTGCTCAAAATAAAAGTAAAACTTAAAGAATATATTTATAAATACATTTTTCTTTTTCGCCCTCTTTATACATATCGTTATAAGGGGGCACTTTTACTATACCGTGAAACTGTGCTCCTGCATAATCACAGGTTTTTCGAGATGCAAAATTATCGGGATTACAGGTTATGATAATCTCTTTAAAGCCATGTTTTTTCGCAAGTCTAAATAAAAGTTTA
>CAYJJB010000079.1:964-8257 GCA_964370405.1 uncultured Eubacteriales bacterium
CCATATCCGATATGGCCACCATAGTAAAGTTTTTCGCCATGTCCCACTCTAAAGTCACATTCTCCAAGCTCGGTATTATTATGAAGACAAATTTTGAAATGATAAGCGGGAGCAAAATCTTTTATAGGATCTGCTGGTGTGGTTTTTATAAGTTTTAAATAAATTTCTTCATCTTTTAAAAAATCTGTATCAAAAAACATAGTTTAAAGCTCCTTTGTCCAATATTTTCTATCAAGTGTTCGGTACTGTACCGCTTCTGCTGCATGTTCTGCTTCTATAGTATCACTGTTTGCAAGGTCGGCTATAGTTCTTGCCACTTTTACCACCCTGTCATAGGCTCTTGCAGAAAGTCCCAAATTTTCAAACGCCCTTTGAAGCAAATCTTTTGCAGCACTGCTAATTTTTGCAAATTCTTGCAGTTTGTCAGCACTTATTACAGCGTTACAAGTTATTTTAGTACCTTCAAAACGTTTTGATTGCAATGCTCTTGCGGCGTCTACTCTGGCTTTAACATCTTTTGAAGACTCTTCTTTTTTATTTGATACCAGTTGCTCATATTCAACAGGAGGCACCTCTATATGAATGTCAAGTCTATCAAGCAGTGGTCCTGAAATTCTTGATAAATATTTATTAACCACTCTGGGAGAGCAAGTGCAGTGTTTGGTTGGATGTCCAAAAAAGCCACAGGGGCAAGGGTTCATTGCGGCTACAAGCATTATATTGCAAGGGTAGCTCACCGTGCCGAAAACTCTTGATATAGTAACTTCTCTGTCTTCTAAAGGTTGTCTTAAAATTTCCATTGCAGTTCTTGAAAACTCAGGAAGCTCATCTAAAAATAGCACTCCGTTATGAGAAAGTGAAATTTCACCTGGTCTTGGTATGGTGCCACCTCCTGATAAACCATTTGTTGAAATTGTATGGTGAGGGGATCTAAAGGGTCTTATTGTGATGAGCGGCGTGTCTGAACTTAGCTTTCCAGCTATTGAGTGAATTTTTGTGGTTTCTATAGATTCTTCTGATGTCATGTCAGATAAAATTGAGGGCAGCCTTTTTGCAAGCATACTTTTTCCAGATCCTGGTGGACCTATTAAAAGTAAATTGTGTCCGCCACTTGCAGCAATTTCAAGCGCTCTTTTTACATGTTCTTGTCCTCTAACATCAGCAAGGTCTAAGTTTTGAAGCAGTGAAGCGTTTGTGTTTTTGTTATATGTGGTTGGTAAAATAGGCTTGTCGCCTCTTAAATGTTCTATAAGTGAAACAATATTTTCACATGCATATACTTGTATTCCCTCCACAACAGATGCCTCAAGTGCGTTTTGTGCAGGTAAAAACACATGCATAAATCCGTATTCCTTTGCGGCAATTGTCATGGCTAGTGCACCCCTTACAGGTCGCAAATCGCCTTTTAAAGACAACTCACCAATAAAAACGCAATCATCAGTTTTTGATATGAGCTGTCTTGATGCCTTTAATAGAGATATCATTAGTGGAAGATCGTATATAGGACCCTCTTTCTTTTTATCAGCAGGCGCTAAATTCATAGTGATCTTACTAACAGGAAATTTAAAACCGCAATTTTTGATTGCAGAGCGCACACGATCTCTTGATTCTTTTACAGCAGTATCAGGAAGTCCAACTAAATCAAAAGAGGGAAGGCCTGATGAAATATCACATTCTACCTCTACTTTAAAGGCATCCATTCCAAAAAGTCCCATACTATAAGCGTGATTTACCATGAGTTTACCCCCTTTAAATCTGTGTTCTTAATTATATATACATTATACGACATAATAAAAGTCATATCAAGTCGAAAAATGTGTAAAAATGACTAAAAATTATAATTAAGTCAAAAATTTTTTTTACAAAACAATATTTACTTGACTTGTGGAGCTTATGCGTGTATACTTAGATAAAATGAAATCGGGTCGGAGAGTGAAAATGCAGGATTTTGAGAACATGGAACTTACAGAGTTGTTAGAAAACCTTGATGCTCAAGAAGCTTTTTCAGAAATTGAAACTCGATTTATTTGGCTTATTAAGTCGAAAATTTTTTCACTAGGAGCAAAACCTAGCGATGACATGTTGCAAGAAGGCAGACTAGCACTTTTTGATGCAGCCAAAACCTATAAGAGTGATTTAGGCGCATCTTTTAAGACCTATGCTGGTGTATGCATATATAATCGTATATCCAACATGATCAGAGCAAAAAAGAATGTACCACTTAGCGATTTTTTATCAATTGAGGAACTCTCGGCAGAGGATAGAATTTTAGTAGACTCGCCGGAAGTTGAATTTGAAAAACGGGAAAACTATGAAGCTGTTTTAAGTAAAATCCACATAACCTTGTCTGATTTTGAATGTAAGGTATTGGCACTATATTTAAGTGGTTATAAGCGTGCTGAAATTCAGGAGAAATTCTCCATTTCAATAAAGGCTTATGACAATGCAATAGCTCGTGTTAGAAAAAAGCTAAAGGCAAACCCATTTTTGTAAGGTAGGTATATTACCTTAACATATGCCCATCAATACAGTTTGACATTTGATTTATTTTAAGTGAGCGGTGCAACTCCGTATAGGGCGAAATATCTTATATACTCAAAAGCGAGGGAAAAAAATGTTTGAAGACAAAAACCTAATCTGCAAAGAATGTGGCTCTGAATTTACTTTCACAGCCGGCGAGCAAGAATTTTATGAATCAAAAGGCTTTGTAAATGAGCCACAAAGATGTAAAACTTGCCGTACAAACCGTAAAGCATCTGCAAGAACAGAGCGTGAGCAATTCACAGCAACTTGCGCATCTTGCGGACAAGAAGCAACTGTACCTTTCAGACCACGTGAAGACAGACCTGTATACTGCAGCGACTGCTTTGCAAAAATGAGAGAAGAGCAATAATTTTTGCTAACATTTAGTTGTAAAAAAACTCCGCCTTTTTTAAGGTGGAGTTTTTGCAGTTTAATTAACGTGAAATTTAACTACCGCTTTTGCGGTTTAATATATATATAAGGAGCAAAAATCCATGCGTGAACTATATAAACTAAGCTTAAGGCTTGATAAATGCGCACAATTTGTAAGAGAGAATGTAAAAGTGGCAGACATAGGGACTGACCACGGATACCTGCCTATTTGGCTCATTAAAAGTGGCAAAAATTCACAGGTTACAGCTGCTGATGTAAATGAAGCGCCGTTGTCAACTTGTGCTTTAAATGCAAAAAAATATAATGTAGAAATTAACACCGTTTTATCAAATGGTTTTGAAAATATAGATGAAAATTTAGTAGATGATGCAGTAGTTGCAGGTCTTGGCGGAGAAATGATAATTAAAATAATTGAAGGTGCGACTTGGCTTAGAAATAACCAAAAGCGACTTGTCTTACAGCCAATGAGCATGCCTGAAAAGCTTCGTGCCTATCTATTTAAAGAAGGTTTTTCAATAATTCGTGAAGAACTTGTAATGGACGAGGGAAAACTTTACTCAGTTATGCTTGTAAGATATCAAGAGGAAGAACATGAAAATATTGAAGTATATATGGGCAAAATACAGCCAAAATCAGATTACAGTGAAGAGTATGCCTATAGGGTTGTGACAAAACTTCACAACAATAACAAGGCGTCAAGAAAAATTGGAGATGAAGAGACTTGTAATTTAAGAACAAGTCTAATAAAGGAAATAAGTGATAAATATTTAAGGTGAGATTATGAAAATAAATGATGTTTACAGTAAAATAAATGAAATAGCACCATTTGATACATCTTTAAGTTTTGATAATACAGGGCTTTTGATAGGGGATATGTATGAAGATGTAAACAAGGCGCTTATTTGCCTTGATTTAAGCGATGATGTAATAGAAGAAGCATTATCTATAGGCGCAACACTTATCATCACACACCACCCTGTAATTTTTTCGCCGCTTAAAAGCGTAAGTGCAAATTCTTTGGTTGCAAAGGCTATACGAAGTAGCATTAATGTATTGTCTTGTCATACAAATTTAGATAAAAGCGAGAGCTTTGGTGTAAATATCGCACTTGCAAAGTCCTTGGGGCTTGAAAATGTAAAATGTGTATCACAAGATGACATTTTATTTGTGGGAGAGCTTGAAAATGAAATGGATATTAAAGATTTTTGCAAATTGGTAAAAGAAAATCTTAATTCAGAATGTGTGCTATGTACCCATGATAGTAAAAAAGTAAAAAGCATATCATTTTGTTCTGGTGCAGGTGGTGGCATGCTAGAGATTGCTAAAATGAATTCAGATGTTTTTCTTACAGGCGAAATAAAGCATCATGAATTTTTAATGGCAAGAGAGCTTAACTTCCCTGCGATTATGGCTGGACATTATGAAACGGAAAAACCTTTTGCAAGACTACTTTTAAAATACTTACAAGATGAAATAAAAAATGTTGAGTTTATTATTTCAGATAAGGAAAGTAATCCTGTAAAAGCTTATTAGGAGGATTTATGGCGCTTGACGCAATTTTTTTAAGGCATATAAAAAGCGAATTTCAAGAAAAATTAATAGGCGGTAGGGTAGATAAAATTCATCAGCCAAACCGTGATGAAATACTCATGTCTATAAGGACAAGGGAGAAGACATATAAAATATTGTTTTCTGTAAGACCAGACACTGCAAGGGTGCATTTTACTGAGTTTTCACCTGAAAACCCTGCACAGCCACCTATGCTTTGTATGCTTTTAAGAAAAAGACTGCAAAGTGCAAAAGTAATTTCCGTTTCGCAAAGCGGTCTTGAAAGAGTGATGAAAATTGAATTTGAGGCTGTAAACGAGCTTGGCGAGCGTGTAAAACTTAGCATAGTTTGTGAAATTATGGGTAAGTACAGCAATATAATTTTAGTAGGCGAAGACGGAAAAATTATTGATGCAATTAAAAGGGTAGATGCGCAAATGAGCTCTGAAAGACTTATTTTTCCAGGGCTTTTATATCGTGATCCTCCAAAGCAAGATAAAATATCAATTTTAGAAAATGATGAGCAAGAAATTTTAGAAAAAATTGAAACGCTACCAAAGATGTCGTATCTAAACAAGGCGATAATGGCAGTAATTCAAGGTGTTTCTCCGATAGTTTCAAGAGAAATTGAATATATAGTTGGCAGAGGCGAAAGCGTTGTGTCTTCACAAATGACCACTTATCAAAAAGACAGACTACTAAAAGAGATTACCGCACTTAAGCTTGCGTACCAAAATGCAAGTGGTAATCCGTTTATGGTGATAAATGCACAAGGAAAACCTATTGATTTTTCATTTATGAATATAAATCAGTATGCAAATGCGGCAAAAATTTTACAGTTTGAGAATTTTTCTGAGCTGCTAGATAAATTTTATATACAGCGTGACACAATGGAGCGCATGCGAGTGAAAAGCATGGATTTGTATAAACTTCTTACAAACAGAGAAGAAAGGCTTTCAAGAAAAATCGAGAGTCAACTTATTGAAATTTCAGACTGCGAAAGCAGAGAAGAGTATAAAATAAAAGCAGATTTAATTAATGCAAATATTTATGCAATTAAAAACAGAGAAAGCTCTGTTAAGCTTATAAATTATTTTGATGAAGCTTACCCTGAAATAGAGATAGAGCTTGACCCACTGCTTACAGCATCTCAAAATGCACAAAAATATTATAAAAAGTATACAAGGGCAAAGACTGCAGAGATTAAACTGGGCGAGCAAATTGAAATTGCAAAGGCAGAACGAGAATATATTGAGAGTTTGTTTTTTTCACTCACACAGGCCGAAACAGAGCAGGATTTGCTTGAAATAAGGACAGAATTATCAGAACAAGGATATGTGAAAGCGCAAAGCGGCAAAAAAGGCAAGGCTGTAAAACAACTTCCTCCACTAGAATTTGAAGTATCAGATGGTTTTAAAGTATTAGTTGGAAGGAATAATAAACAAAATGATACCTTGACTATGAAAACAGCAAGAAACAGCGATATGTGGTTTCACACAAAGAACATTCCTGGATCTCACGTAATTTTGCAAACAGCTGGATTAGAACCTAGTGACAGAGCACTTGAAGATGCTGCAAGAATTGCGGCAAGGCATAGCAAGGCTAAAAATTCATCTCAAGTACCCGTAGATTATACAAAAGTAAAAAATATTTCAAAACCACAAGGTGCAAAACCTGGTAAAGTTATATTTGTAAACTACTACACAATGTATGTAGATCCATGTGAAGAGTAGAAATTAATTGCTTTTTTAAAATAAAATATGTATAATAATAGGATAGATTGTTTGAATTATTACTTGAAATGAGGTTAGCAGTTTTATGCTTAAAAAAATATTTAGTATTTCTATGGTGCTTATAGTTGGAATATTATTGCTACTTGTTGTTTTAAGGACCTATAGATTTAGTGATGAGATAAATTCAGGCCTTGAAGAGTCTACTATAAATTCTTTATCTGAAATTTCTTTAAATGTAAAGTTTTTTATTGAAGAAGATTTAGATAAGAAGTTGGAGTTTTTGGAGAGTCTTTCAGAAGCTTTGATTATAATTGGAAAAGATGAAAATGAAATTCGAGATTATATTGCAACTATGAGTTATCAAAATAGTTTCGGGCTTAGAAGAGTTGCAGTAGTTGATAAATATGGAGAGGGAATTACACAAGAGCGACAAGAGGTTGATATATCGGATGCAGACTATTTTGATACCCTTAAAGATGGTAAATCAGTTATTACAGATTTCATTGAGTCACCTGTAACAGGTGGGCAAGCTGTAATTGTTGCAACCCCAATAATTATTGATGGAAGGTTTGAAGGTGTAATTCAGGCTGAGATTGCGATTGAGAAAATTGAAGAGCTTTTTCATTTTGCATTTGATGGAAAAGGTTATTATTTTGTAATTGATTCAAATGGGACTATAATTTCTCAAACAGAAAATGATTATACAATTGCAACTGATAATATATTTCACTCTATGGATTTTGTGGATGTTGAAGGTGGTTATGAGATTGATGACCTCATAGAAATAGTTGCAAAAGAGCAGGAGCTTACCCTTGAATATATGGCAGAGGGTGGTAAACGGCTTGCACAAATTAGAACTGTAGAAAATACAGATTGGTATTTATTTACGGAGATACCAGATGAAGTTATATCACAAGAAGCGAATGCGATAAGTTATGATGTTTATATTTTTGTTATTGAAATGTGCGTTTCGATAGCAGGTGCGCTAATTGCTATTATTATTTTGCAACTTACATGGAACAGAAATGTAAGAAGAGCGTTGGAGTATGATAAGCTTACAGGTGTTTATAATCTAAGCAAGTTTAAAATTGAAGTT
>CAYJJB010000080.1:0-5796 GCA_964370405.1 uncultured Eubacteriales bacterium
ACCTAATGCGTGAGAGCGGTGTTGTTGAAAGACTTAGCAAGACAGTTCAAAACGAACTTATGAATATTGTAACAATATTCCTTGGAATTTCAGTTGGCGCAACTGCAACAGCTGAAGCATTCTTAAAACTTGAAACAATTCAAATCATGGTAATGGGTGTTGTTGCATTTGCAATAGGTACAGCAGGTGGCGTATTACTTGCAAAACTTATGAACCTATTTGTAAAAGACAAAATCAATCCACTTATTGGCTCTGCAGGTGTTTCTGCTGTTCCAATGGCTGCAAGGGTTTCACAAATGGTGGGACAAAAAGAGAAGCCTACAAACTTCTTATTAATGCATGCTATGGGACCAAACGTTGCCGGTGTTATCGGTTCAGCGGTTGCTGCAGGCGTGTTCTTAGCACTGTTTTCATAAATAATAACAAATACTCTTCGGTATTAATCCGATGAAAGGAACGAGATTATGGCAAAAAATCCATTAAAAATTACTGATACTATCCTACGTGATGCTCACCAATCTCAAGCTGCTACTCGTATGAGAATTGAAGACATGCTACCTGCATGTGAAATTCTTGACGATGCAGGTTATTGGTCTTTAGAGTGTTGGGGTGGAGCTACATTTGATGCTTGTATGAGATTTTTGAATGAAGATCCATGGGAAAGACTTAGAGCACTTAAAAAAGCTATGCCTAAAACTCCTCTTCAAATGCTTTTAAGAGGACAAAACATCCTAGGTTACAAACACTATGCTGATGATATGGTTGAGCAATTTTGTAAAAAATCAATCGAAAACGGCATAAACGTTGTTCGTATATTCGATGCGCTTAACGATACAAGAAACATGGAAGCTGCTATGAAATACACTAAATTTTACGGTGGTACTTGTGAAACAGCTATCAGCTACACAACAAGCCCTGTTCACAGTGAACAATATTTCGTAGAACTTGCTATGAAACTTGAAGAAATGGGTGCAGACGTTATCTGTATTAAAGATATGGCAAACTTACTGCTTCCTTATGATGCATTTAGCCTTGTTAAAAAACTAAAAGAGAGAGTTGGAGTTCCTATCCATCTTCACACTCACAACACATCAGGTACAGGCGACATGACAAACCTTATGGCGGCTCAAGCTGGTGTTGATATTGTTGACTGTGCACTTTCTCCAATGGCTAACGGTACAGCTCAACCTGCAACAGAATCTATGGTTGCTACACTAAATGGTACAAGCAGAGATACAGGCATTGACCTTGCTAAGCTTTCTGACGCAGCAGCTCACTTTAGAAAAATTGCTCAAAAGCTAAAAGACGAAGGCTTCCTAGATCCAAAAGTATTAAGTGTTGATACAAATACACTTTTATACCAAGTACCAGGCGGTATGCTTTCAAACCTTATCTCTCAGCTAAAACAAGCAAATGCTGAAGATAAATATTATGATGTTCTTGCTGAAATTCCAAGAGTTAGAAAAGACTTTGGTTACCCACCACTTGTTACTCCAACTAGCCAAATTGTTGGTTCTCAAGCTGTGTTTAACATTATTTCAGGCGGACGTTACAAAATGGTTACTAAAGAGTCAAAAGGACTTTTAAGAGGCGAGTACGGACAACTTCCAGCACCAGTTAATGAAGAAGTTCGTAAACAATGCATAGGCGATGACGAAGTTATCACTGGCCGTCCTGCAGACCTTCTAAAACCAGAGCTTGAAAATTACAAAGCAGAACTTGGCGATAAAGCAAAAAGCGAAGAAGATGTTCTAAGCTATGCTCTATTCCCACAAGTTGCTCTAAAATTCTTTGAAACAAGAGATAACCCACAAGCAGCAGCTCCTGCACCTGCTCCAAAAGCAGCGGCACCAGCGCCTGCACCTGCAGCACCTGCTCCTGTAGCAGCTCCTGTACAAGAAGGTGGCGTAAGAAATCTTTATATCGAAGACTTAACAGGCTCTCTATAATAAAAAAATTCCACCCTTCGGGGTGGATTTTTTTATAGTGAAAAGTGAAAAGTGAAGAGTGGTGGTGGTGGAAAATGCAAAACATTTTCTCATATTTATACCACGCCGTAGGCGTGAACATTAACTCTCAACTCTACACTATCAACTCTCAACTATAATAGTTTCTAAGCCTAAACTTAATTCCAAGCTTCTTTGCAAGGATTTCACTTGCATTTATATCGTCTTCAGGTATAGTATCTACCACTGTAAATACTGTGTCTTTTACGTAGTTAGCTACATTTTGTGAAAATTTTAGCATTTCTTCAAAAGATTTTTCGCCAAAGCATGGGTTTGTCACATTCAAGTACTTTTCCTTATTTGGCGAGTTTAAACTAATGGACACAGTGTCGAACATGTTTTCAAATAAATGTTCAGTACTCATTTTATTAATTAAATTAGAGAGCCCGTTTGTGTTAAGTCTTATATGTATGTCACTAATACTTCTAACAAACTTGCAAATTTCTATCATGTCAAAAAGGCGCTCTGTGGGTTCGCCAAAACCACAAAAGACAAGCTCATCATAATCACTTAAATTCACTTTTTTAAATTCATCAAAAATTTCATCCATGCTAGGCTCGTGCGAAAGCCATAGGCTGTCTACTTTTCCAACTGCCTCGCTTGTATTTCTAATGCAAAAAGTACATGCGCAGGGGCATTTGTTTGTAAGATTAACATATAGTCCATTTTTTACTTCATATAAAATATTATGCATTTTTTATCCTTTCAAATATTATATTGTGAATAATATGGTTATTAAGTCCAATTATAGTAAATACTATAAATTACGAGTTTATTATATCAAAGAAGAAAAATTTTTTCAAGGTTACAATTCAACAATTTACTAGAATAAAAACAATATTATGTAAACTAAATGCATTTTGTGAATTTGTAAGTAAAGACTTGATTTTTCGATTTTTTAATGATATAATCTAGTTAAATACGTTAAAATAGGTGAAATATATGTTTACCGCAATACAAATTATGAAGGGGTAGGAAAAATGGAGAATAGCGCACCGAAACATTATAGATTGGGTGACTTATTAATTGAGCAAAATTTAATAACTGAAATCCAGCTAAAACAAGCGCTTGATATGCAAAAAAAGAATGGAAAACATTTGGGTGATTGTCTTATTTCTATGGGTTTTGTTACTGATGATAACATTGCCTCGGCACTGGAAATTCAACTTGGAATACCAAGAATTGAACTTCGTGGAATAAAAATTGATCCTGATTTAATAAATATGTTTAGCGGTACTATGCTTAGAAAATATGATGTTTTGCCTGTAGCATATACAGATGAAAGTCATACTGCAATTATACTTGCAATGGCAAACCCACTAGACGTAACAGCACAGGACGATGTTTCGATAATCAGCAACTGTATGATAGAGAGAAAAATTGCTACTTTAGGCGAAATAAATGCAGTTTTGGATAAATATTTTGGTACGGGTGAAGCTATGTCAGCGGCACAGCAGTATTCAAAAGAAAGAGAAAGCCAAATTCAGCAAATTGAAGCAGCAGAGGCGGCACAGCAAGGCGAGCTTGACAATGCTCCAATAGTACAACTTGTTCGTTCAATTATTGAGCAGGCGGCACGTCAAAGAGCAAGTGATATACACATTGAAGCACTTGAAAAGCAAGTGCGTATAAGATATAGAATAGACGGCGCACTGTCTGAAAAAATGCTTTATGATATAAGACTTTTGCCAGCAATTGCTACTCGTATAAAAATTATGGCAGGTCTTGATATTTCAGAAAAAAGAAAACCGCAAGACGGACGTATATCTCTGACTGTTGATAAGACAGACTATGACATTCGTGTATCACTGCTTCCATCAACTTTTGGTGAAAAAATTGTTATGCGTCTTGCTACAAGCTCTACTTTTTCAATGTCAAAATCAGACCTTGGTATGTACGACTTTGAGCTTGAAACATTTGAGCGCATATTATCAAATCCCAGTGGTATTATTTTGGTAACAGGACCTACAGGTAGTGGTAAGTCGACCACTTTGTACACAGCAATTTCAGAGCTTAATGATGAAACAGTTAATATAATTACAGTTGAAGACCCAGTTGAGGCTAATATTTCTGGTGTAAATCAGGTGCAAGTAAATCCAAGAGCAGAACTTACATTTGCTGCAGCGCTTCGCTCTATTTTAAGACAAGACCCAGATATAATTATGATAGGTGAGATAAGAGATTTTGAAACAGCTTCAATTGCGGTTCAAGCCTCAATTACAGGTCACCTTGTTGTAAGTACACTTCATACAAATTCGGCAGCGGCAACAATTACAAGACTTTTAGATATGAATATAGAGTCATTCTTACTTGCAGACTCAATAGTAGGTGTTATAGCACAAAGACTTGTCAGAAGACTTTGCTCATACTGTAAAAAACCAAGACTAGCTACAGACTATGAAAAGCAAGTTTTAAATGTCCCTCAAAGTGAAGACTTGCAGGTTTATGAGCCTGTAGGTTGTCCAAAATGTAATGAAAGCGGATTTTACGGTAGAATAGGTGTTTATGAAATTATGGCAATGACACCGAAACTTCGAAAAATTATTACAGATAAAGGAAGTACAGAAGAAATTGCAAATTTAGCCGTTGAAAATGGAATGAACACACTTAGGATGAGTGCGGCGATACATGTTAAAAATGGTATAACTACTATAGCAGAACTTAAAAAAGTTTCTATTGAGGAATAAAAATTAATGTGAAAAGGGTTGATATTTGTGGCTAGTTTTTTTGAACTTATTGATAAGACAGTTAGCATGCATGCATCTGACTTGCATATAACAGTAGGACTGCCGCCTATGGTAAGGGTGGATGGAACACTTACGGCTATGTCGGACGAAAAAATGAAGAGCGAAGAAATTTATGAGTTTTGCAAAGAAGCTTTAAGTGCAAAGCAACTTGCTACTCTTGAAGAAAAAGGTGAGCTTGACTTTGCTTTTTCGGCACCCTCAAGAGGTAGATTCCGTATTAATGCATTTAAACAAAGAGGTTCTTATGCAATTGCGGCTCGTGTTGTAAATATGACAATACCGTCGCCACAGCAACTTGGACTTCCTCCAGCACTTGTTGAAATGTGCGACAAAAAAAGAGGTTTAGTACTTGTAACAGGTGCTACAGGTAGTGGTAAATCGACCACGCTTGCAAGCCTTATAAATGTAATAAATCAAAGGCATAATCACCATATAATTACAGTAGAAGACCCAATAGAATATCTTCACAGACATGATAAGTCTGTTATAAATCAGCGTGAAATAGGTAGTGACTCTTTAAGTTTTTCAAATGCCTTAAGAGGCGCTCTAAGACAAGACCCCGATGTTATACTTGTGGGTGAGATGAGAGATTTGGAAACCATTTCAATTGCGGTTACAGCGGCTGAAACAGGTCACCTTGTTTTATCAACACTACATACCATAGGTGCGGTTAATACAATAGACAGAATTATAGATGTGTTCGAGCCTGCACAGCAACAGCAAATTAGAACTCAGCTTGCAGATGTATTACAGTGCGTGGTATCACAACAACTTATACCAAGAATTGACGGTGGGCGTGTTGCGGCGTTTGAAGTTATGCTTACAAACAGTGCGATAAGAAATAATATAAGAGAGGCAAAAACCTTCCAAATTCAGTCTGCAATTCAGACAAACCAAAAAATTGGAATGAAAACGATGGACGATGCCTTGTATGAGCTGTATCAGCAAGAATTAATTTCAGCAGAAAACACCATCGCGTACGCACAGGACAGAGTGGCGATAAGAAAAAGAATGATGTTTTGATAGTTGAGAGTTGATAGTTG
>CAYJJB010000080.1:5896-7841 GCA_964370405.1 uncultured Eubacteriales bacterium
CAAACCCACCAATCACGGTGTAGGGGCGGTCAGTGGCCGCCCGCAAGGTGACCACAGTTCCAAATTAATAAAAAATAGAGGTGAAAAGATGGCGACGTTTAATTATACGGCCATGGATAGAAGCGGAAAAGAGATAAAGTCCTCGGTGGAGGCGGCAACAAAAGATGAAGCAATTGCCTTAATTAAGGCAGACGGCAATATTCCAATTACTGTAAGTGAAACTAGTGTTTTAAATAGGGATATTAAGCTTTCATTTGTTCAACCAAAACCAAAGGTACGAGATTTATCAGTTTTTTGTCGCCAATTTGTCAGTATAGTAAATGCAGGTGTTCCAATTGCGAGCGCCCTAGAAATGCTCTCGGAGCAAACAGAAAATGCAATGCTTTCAAAGGCAATTGAAGAATGTAAAATAAGCATACAATCAGGTACTTCTTTGTCAGAAGCAATGTCGGTGCACGACAAAATTTTTCCACCATATTTTGTTACAATGGTGGAAGCGGGTGAAGCATCGGGTAGTTTAGAGGTTGCATTTGAAAGAATGGCAATACAATTTGAAAAAGATAATAAAGTAAAAGCAATGGCTAGAAAGGCAACAATTTACCCTATTGCAATACTTGTAATTGCGATAGGTGTAATAGCACTTTTGCTAGCGTTTGTTATACCACAGTTTGAAACTATGCTTACAGACCTTGGAACAGAGCTTCCGGCACTTACTCAGGTAGTTGTGGCGGCAAGTGACTTTTTGCAAGGGTATTGGTATATAGTTTTGGGACTAATAGCACTTTTAATTTTTACAGGCAAGGTATTTGTGGACTCTACTGTGGGAAAATATACTATAGCAAGACTGCAACTTAGAATACCGCTTGTGAAGAATTTAGTTACAAAAACTTCCTCTGCAAGACTTTGCAGAACAATGTCTACTTTAATGGCGGCGGGTATTCCTATAATTGAGGCGATAGATATCGTGTCAAACACTATGTCAAACGTTCTTTTTAAGGATGCGCTTATAGCTGCAAAAGACGATGTTGCAATGGGAACACCATTTTCAGAACCCATAGAAAGGGCAGGCATTTTTCCACCAATGATTAAGCATATGATAAAAATTGGTGAAGAAGTGGGTGACATTGAGGGAATGATGGAAAAAACGGCGGATTATTATGAGGAAGAAACAGAAACCGCTGTACAAGCACTTATAGCAATTATGGAACCTGTAATTATAATGGTTCTTGCCTTAGTAGTTGGTGTCATAGTAATGGCAGTAATGCTACCTATGATGGAAATGATGAATCGGCTTGGCAATATGTAATTTTCACTATTAATTAAATTTGATTTAAACCCAGTTTAAGGGAAATGGGTTTATATATAAAAACTAAAATTACTTTTAAAGGAGTATGGACTAAAATGCAAAATGTAATGAAAAGAATGAAAGCAAAAAAAGCAAACAAAGGTTTTACCATGGTTGAGCTAATTATTGTTATTGCAATTATAGCTGTTTTAGCAGCTGTTTTAGCACCACAATACTTACGATTTGTGGAAGAATCAAGAGTTTCAACTGACATGTCAACAGGTACAAGCATAGAAACAGCAGTTAATGTTCTTATAGCTGATGGTACGATTGATTTGCCAACACCAGGAACAGGAGGAACTTCTTCAACAGCTACATTAACATGGGATACAACAAATGGAGATTTGGAGTATGCGGTAACAGCTGGTACTGCGGTGACTACTGCTGCTACGGTAGAAGACGAACTTTATAAAATTTTAAATGTTAATGCAGTTAATACTGCTACGGATGTACCGAAATTAAAAGCTGGTAGCACAATCGCCAAAAACGCTTCTGTAGTGTGGACGATAACACTAGATGGCGGTGACATTACTGTTGTAGCTTCACCTGACTACCAAACTTGGGCAGACTAATTTATTAAAAATTTGAAAGGCGTATCAT
>CAYJJB010000081.1:0-7547 GCA_964370405.1 uncultured Eubacteriales bacterium
CTGCATATGCAAGTGCAATGTCTTTAGCTTTACCGCTTGCATCTTGGTGAATAGCAATAAGTGATGGAACACCTTTACCTTCAAGGTATTGAGTTCTAACTGTGTGGCCAGGGCCTTTTGGAGCTATCATGATAACGTCTATATTTTTTTGTGGAATAATTTGATTGTAGTGGATGTTAAAACCATGAGCAAATGCTAAAACGTCGCCGTCTTTTAAATGTTTTTCAACTTGGTTTTTGTAAATGCTTGCTGCAAGTTCATCAGGAACTAGCATCATAACAATGTCACCAGCTTTTGCAGCTTCTTCAATCTCCATAACTTTTAGGCCACCAGCTTCAGCTTCTGCTACACTTTTTGAGCCTTTTCTAAGACCAACAACAACGTTCACACCGCTGTCGTGTAAATTTTGTGCATGTGCATGTCCTTGGCTACCAAAGCCTAAAACAGCAACAGTTTTGCCGTCTAAAAGTCCTAAATTGCAATCTGGTTCATAATACTTCTTAATCATGTTTAATAACTCCTTCATAATAAAAAATTTAATTAATTGTTCCCTGCGGATTTACCTCTTTGAATACCTGTAGCTCCTGTTCGACACATTTCAATAATCTCGTAGTCACTAATCGCATTCATAAAGGCATCTATTTTTTCAGGGGCGCCTGTCAGCTCAATAATAAGACTATCTTTTGACAGGTCCACAATTTTACCTCGGTAAATATCCGTGATTTCTTTAATTGATGAACGGGTTTCATCGTTTGATGTAAGCTTTACAAGCAGAATTTCACGTAAAAGGCTTGTATTATCCTCTAAAATAAATATATCACGCACTACTTCAAGTTTTTCTGTTTGGGTAATTATTTGGTGCAAACTTTGTTCAGTTGCGTAAAACACTATAGTAATTCTTGAAAGACTTTCATTATCTGTGGCACACACTGTGAGGGAGTCTATATTAAAACCACGTCTACCAAAAAGACTTACTATACGGTTTAAAACATTTGCATGGTTATCAACAAATATGCTAATAACTTCTCGCTTTAAATTTTCTTTATGTCTATTCATAAATTCCCTCCTCAACCTATAATCATGTCATGAACAGTGCCACCAGTAGGTATCATGGGAAGCACCATTTCTTTTCTTGAAATAACACATTCTATCCAAACAGGGCCGCTGTAAAGTAAAGCTGCTTTAAATGCTTCTTCAAATTCTTCTATTGTAGTCGCTCTAAAGCCTTTACCACCAAAGCCATCTATAATTTTAACAAAATCTGTTTTTCTTTCTGGAGTAGTGGAGCAAAATCTGTCTTTATAAAATACTCTTTGCCACTGATAAACCATGCCGAGCACTGAGTTGTTCATGATAACTGTGATAATTGGGAGGTTGTTGCTAACTGCAGTACAGGCTTCTGCTAAATTCATATGAAATGAGCCGTCACCTGTGAAGTGAATTACTCTTTTTTCAGGACAGGCAATTTGTGCGCCAATTGATGCGCCATAGCCAAAGCCCATAGTTCCAAGGCCACCGCTTGTAATAAAACTTTTTGTGTTTGTGTGTTTTAAATACTGTGCCGCCCACATTTGGTGCTGGCCAACATCAGTTACATATATAGTTTCCTTATCTGTTAAATCGCATACAGATGAAATTATATCCTGTGGGTGTAAGTCGCAGTCATCAGCTAAAGAACCGCTCTTCACTTGTCGCCACATATTTATTTGAGCATTCCAGTCATCACGCTTCTTTTCATCTATCAAGGGGATAAGCTTTACAAGGAAAGCTTTTACATCACTAACTATACTTACATCTATTAATATATTTTTATTAAATTCACTCTTATCTATATCAACTTGAATAATAGTTGCATCTTGTGCAAATTTATTCATATTCTGTGCAACTCGGTCACTAAACCTTGTTCCAAGTGCTATAACTAAGTCTGCACTGTCAACCGCTTTATTTGAAGCAACTGAGCCATGCATACCAATAAGCCCTAAACTATGCTTATCATCATAACTTAATACTCCGGCTGCCATCATTGTGTATGTGGCTGGTATGTCGGATTTATAAATAAGTTCTCTTAGTTCATCACCTGCATCGGCACTTGCAACGCCTCCACCAAAGTAAATTACAGGCTGTTTTGCATTATTGACAAGCTCTGCAACTTTACTTAAATCGGTATCACATTCTGCCACGGCTTGTGTTTTAACAGATGTGGGGCAGGGGACAAAGTCTATAAGTTGAGTTGTTACATCTTTTGTCACGTCGACAAGTACAGGGCCTTTACGTCCGCTAGAGGCTATTCTAAACGCATCTCTCAAAGCTGAGGCTAAATCATTTATGTCGGTTACAAGGAAATTGTGCTTTGTAATTGGCATTGTAACACCAGTTATGCACACTTCTTGGAATGCATCACTTCCTATTAAGGAGCTTGGTACATTACAGGTGAGTGCAACCATAGGTATGCTGTCTAAAAACGCAGTGGCTATACCTGTTACAAGATTTGTGGCACCAGGCCCGCTTGTGGCAAAAACCACACCGGTTTTACCAGTTGCCCTTGCATATCCGTCTGCCGCATGAGCCGCATGTTGTTCGTGAGAAGAAAGTATATGCCTTATTTTATCACTGTGCTCATATAAAACATCATAAACATTTAAAATTGTGCCACCCGGATAGCCAAAAACAGTATCTACACCTTGTTCTAAGAGTATTTCTGCTATAATCTGTGCACCGCTTAGTTTCATTTGATATATCTCCCCTCAAAGTAAAAATTTAAAATATTGTACCATAAAATCAAAACAAATTCAAGAAAATAATAGCTTTTATGCTAAAATTAGCAAAAAATCGAATTTGACACAGTAAAGTGGTGAAATTTTGTTTATATTACCATTTATAAACGCAAAATATAAAAAAATTAAAATAAATGAACCTTTTTAAAGCAGAGAGTATCCTAACTATTAAGAGCAGAAAGATTTACCAATAAAAGGCTTGCAAATAAAACTTTATTATGGTAAAATCTTTTTTATTATTATTTATTTTAAAAAGAAGGGTTAGAGAGGGATTGTTATGAAAAACAGTTACACATCCACACGCTCGAGAAAAAGCATGAAAATCACTTGCATGTTCCTTGCAATGATTTTAGTTTTCTCTCAAGTATTCACAGCACTGCCAGCGTATGCACAGTCGGGAACGGGTAGCACTTACAGCAAGATATACGACGGTACAGCATACAACACAGGTTCTATTCCAGCCTCAAGCACGATTAAATCAAGTCTTGTCACTAAAGTTAATGATTGGAAAAATGGCGGTTGGGGAAGAAATCTTATAGCAGATCAAGCAATTGATGCTATAGATGATATTTTCCAAGGTAGCACAACAGTTGCTGACTTAATATCAAAAAGCAATAGTATTATTAAATTTTCGCTTGCTGATACAGGCGCAAATAATGCAAATGCAGGTAATTATACAGCGACACTTAGTGTATCATTAGGTATATATGTTGAAACTATTTTTGGTAGTACAAATTATGACATTATACCAAATCAAGTGCTTACTACTTTTAACTACACTATAAATGCAAAACCATTGACAGTTACAACACTTGACAAGGAAATACAAGAGGGACAAGAGTTAAGTGAAGTTACTTTACAGTACAGTGTTTCAGGAACAGTAGGTCAAGACACAGTAGATACATTCGGAACTTCTTCATATGTGGTAAACGGTTATGACGCTGCAACTAGTGTAGCTAATCAAACTTATAAAATAGGAATTGACCTATCACATCTTGGTAGCTTAAATTCAAACTACACATTTGTAGGTGCTACTGTAAATGAAGGCACACTAAGAGTAATAGAAAATAACAACTTTAGCGAAACAGTTAATTTAACACAAAACAGTTCTTATACTTATAATACTAAAGATCAAACACAAACAGTTAAAGAAAACTTTGTAAGCGAGATTAAAAATAATCTTCCAACAGGTTTTGAAAGCATTGCAAGTTTAATTACAGTAAATAATGTAAATGTATCAAACACTGTAAAAGACGCAGGTACATATAACTTATATTTAAACATCACAGGCGGTCAGGTAGGTGAGTATGACGAATACTCCATCACATTTAATCAAAGTGTAAAGGTGAATGAGTTTACAGGTGTAAACACAATGGTTAATAGCCAACTTGGCGAATTTAACAGTACATTACCTTATGATGTGTATGTTGAAGGAAATATTCCATCGGTTGGAACAAATCTATTAGGTTTCTATTTAACAGTACCACAAGGTACAAGTAATGATATAGTTAATGAACTTAAAAATGCAGGTTTAACTCTTTCAGTTTCAAAAGATGATGTGATTTCAGTTAATATATCTTCATTAACAAATTATACAGTAACACAAAATACTGCTACACTTGTTGATAACAGCGTTATTACAGGTTTAATAGACGGACTTTCTCAAACAATTAATTCAACTATTTCAAATTATATATCAGAACCTATTAACTTAGGATCTTTTACTAAAGAATTTGACGGCAGAGCATTTGCAGATCTTGAAGGCGACGAAATGACTTCATTTACAAATGACATATTAAGTGAAATTGTAGACGTACTTGAAGATTTAACAGGTAAATTCGAGTCATTAAATCTACCTGATAATGTAGAGCTACCACAACTTCCAGATGTAAACATTGGAAGCTCTATTGTAAATGAAATAAACAAAGTTATAGCACAAATTAATTCACTTATAAATACAGCAGAATCAACAGTTGACGGAGCTACTGGAACTTTTGATGATGTAATGGGCACACTTAACTCATTTGGCACAATTAGTTTCGGATTAAAAATATCTGAAAGCGGAAGCGGCCTTGCAAACACAGTAAATGCAGGGGACAGCACAACACTGACTCTTTCATTAGAACTTTCTTTTGAAGTAGATGTGATTAATTTATTAGAAGACAATGGCATGGGGGCTTTTGCGTTCTTAGTACCTGATAGCCTAAAAACAGTTACAATTCCTGTATCTGTAAGCCTAGCAAACTTTACAGCCGCTGTGAAAGCGCTTCCTGTTACTATTTACTTTGATGAAACAGTGACTGACTTTACAGACAATGGCGGTTTATTCCCAGAGTATGACCCAAGAGTTATGGAGTCACAACTTTTGGCTGACCACTATGTGACTGTAAACCCAATTAATTATCTAATTCTTACAAGTGCAGTTAAAACAGAGCTTTCAGGCGATGTTCTTGACAGCGCTACAGCACACACACTAAGCAATAACTATGACGTAACAATTAAAGGCATGAGCGAAGACCCAACTTATGGCGAATTTGCAAGCGATGTTAAAGATGCTATAGACTTTATTGATGATAAAGTGACACAGTACAAAGAGCTTGCAAAACAAATTGCAGACAAAGTTGAAGAACTTAAAAATAAAGGCATAGAGGACTATAATAGACTCGTAGCTGAAATTAATGAGCTAATTGAAAAAGCAGAGCAAGTAAAACAGCAAATTCTTGATTCTAAGGATAGTGCGGAGCAAATAATTGATGAACTTATTAAAGCTTTAGAAGACAAATTTAACTCTGTTGATTTTGATGGAATTAAAGATACTCTAAAAGATTATGCAAATGAAGCATTCGATACTTTAATAGATGGTCTTGATGAAAAACTTAAAGAGCTTGCAGATAAAGCATTAGAAGCGCTAGATGGCGAAATTGATAAAGCTATTAATAAGTTTTTAGAAGAGTTTGAAAAACTTGGTCTTGATGAAAAATATGACATATTAAAAGAAGAAGCAGAGAAAGCTGTAAACGATATAATAAATACTTTACAAACTACTTTCCCTGTAAGCGTAGATTTAGGTAGTCTTACAAAAGAGTATGACCAAGAGCCATTCGGCGTTTCTGATACAGGATATGCACAAAAGCTACTTGCTTTAGTAAATTCTGCAAAGGATGAGGTTGATGGATTCGATCTTACAGCACTTTCAGATATAGTTCTTACAGAGCTAATAGTGAACTCTCTTCCAGAAGAAGCAGTTAGCGCATACACCGTTTTCTCAAATATCATGGGTAAATTAAATATTGATATTTCAAAAATGGAAAAATATGTAGTAGATGCTATTAATGATGTTGATAATCTAAAAAATCAAGCAGAAGATATTTTAAATGCTGAGATTGATAAACTATCTGATGAATTTGTAAAACTTCAAAATATTTTAGTGACAGCAGATGGTATGACTTTAGGCCAAATAAAAGCTGAGATACTAAAACTTAATAATAAATACATAACAATAAGCTTTGGTGGCGACATTGTAGTTGAAAACGTACCAGGCGATGAAGTGACATTTAGCATAAGCGCAAATTTACTTGGCAAAAACTTCGAAGTTGTAAAAGGAACATTAAATCTAAACATTACAGCAATTCCAATTGATGTAACAGTATTTGATCAAACAATAGATGAGGGTGAGTCAATAAGCCCAACAGAATTTGTTGTTACAACAGATTTAAGTGATAGCCTTATGGCAGAAGCAAATTCATCTATAAGCCTTGTTTTAAATGATGATGGCACTACAATTGAAGCAAGATTAAATTCTAAAAACTTTATACTAAATGCGGTTGACGGTACACTTACTGTTGAAAAAGAAGACGACAACACAGGCGGTGATGACGACAATACAGGCGGTGAAGACGACAACACAGGTGGCGAAGACGACAATACAGGCGGTGAAGACGACAACACAGGCGGTGATGATGACAACACAGGCGGTGACGACGGAAACACAGGTGGTGACGACGGAAACACAGGTGGAACAACAGGCGGAACTGGTGGAACAACAGGCGGAACTGGTGGAACAACAGGCGGAACTGGTGGAACAACTGGTACAGATGGTGACGACGCTGACGATGACCTTGAAGAAATAGCTGATGAAGATGCTCCAACAACAGATACTCCTGAAGAAGAGGGCGATGTTGATATTGCAGATATAACAGGCGATGACTCTGACTCAGATAGCACAAACACAGAAGAGATTGATGATGAGCAAAATCCACTTGATG
This sequence comes from uncultured Eubacteriales bacterium, assembly GCA_964370405.1. Taxonomy (GTDB): domain Bacteria; phylum Bacillota; class Clostridia; order Oscillospirales; family Acutalibacteraceae; genus SIG603. The sequence goes on from CAYJJB010000081.1 coordinate 7,040, forward strand.
CAGGTATAGATGTAGCAGGAGCTAACAATGGTAATGGTAAATTTACTGTGCTTAACCTAGTATTTGCGGTAATTACAATTTTACTTGGTGCATATGTAATGATTTCTCACTTTACATCACAAAATGCAGGTTCATTAGGAATTAAACTAATCACATTAGTTCCTCTAGCAATATCAGCAATACTTACTTTCTTAACACAAAACTTTGCAGGTGCAGTTATAATTGCTGACTTGTGGACTGTAGTGTTTGCAGTAGTAATGCTTGCACAAGTTTTGGCATCAGTAGTAGCAATTAAATTTGCAAAACAAGACCAAAATTTAAATAGCGATTTTGATTAATTTTCATAACAATAAATAATAATAACCCTATAATAAGAACCCTCGACTTAAAAGGTCGAGGGTTCAAACTGTTCTAAAACCCGCAAGTGCCAAAAAACGAGCCAGCTTGGCTCGTTTCAGACTGTCGAAAAACCCACAACCGCAAAAAAATGAGCCAAGTTGGCTCATTT